>NZ_CAAAFT010000217.1:10272-15627 GCF_900634765.1 Candidatus Protofrankia californiensis
TTCGACTTCAGCCGTGCCGCACTGGGCCTGATGTGTCTCGGTGCGGCACGGGCCAGCCTCGACGAAGCCGCCGATTACGCCCTGCAGCGTGAGACCTTCGGCCGTCCGATCGCCGAGTACCAGGGCATATCCTTTCTCCTGGCCGAGCAGGCCACCTACCTGGAAGCGGCGCGGTGGTTGTGCTATCGGGCGTTGTGGCTGCGCCATGTCGGCCAGCCGCACACCGCGCACGCCTCGATGAGCAAGTGGTGGCCGCCGATCGTTGCCAAGGACGCGATCGAGGCGGCGATGAAGATCCACGGTAATCTCGGTTATGCGACCGAGTTCCCGTTGCAGCAGAGATTTCGCGATGTCATGGCCTACCTGGTCGCGGACGGCACGGCGGAGATCCAGAAACGCATTATCGCCAAGGATGTTCTTGGCAGGAGGCACGTAAAATGATCACACTCGGGCTGGACGTGCACGAGTCGATCCTGTCGACGGGCCCGCGGCAGCGGCGCGATCTGCTCGGTCGCGCGCACGCCGCGGGGCTGGATCACGTGGTCGTCGGTGATCATGTCAGTTTCCACGGCGGCCGGGGTTTCGACGGGATGGTGTCCGCCACCGCCGCTTTGACCAGCAATGACGATCTCCTCGTGCTGCTGGGCATCTACCAGCTCGCGCTCCGGCATCCGATGACCGTCGCCCGCCAGCTCGCCTCGATCTCCCAGCTGGCGCCGGGTCGGCTGATCCTGGGGGTCGGCGTGGGCGGGGAGGATCGCTCCGAGATGCTCAACTGCGGCGTCGATCCGTCGACCCGGGGGCGCCGCCTCGACGAGAGCCTGCACGTGCTGCGTGCTCTGGCCTCGGGCGATGCGATCGATCACAGCGGGGAGTTCTTCGAGCTCAAGGACGCGCAGGTGCTGCCGGCCCCGGTGCCCAGGATCCCGATCGTGGTCGGCGGCACGTCGGCGGCTGCGGTACGGCGGACCGCGCGCTTCGGTGACGGCTGGCTTGGGATCTTCTGCTCCGCCCGGCGTTTCGCCGAGATCCGCGAGCAGATCGCCGAGGCGGCCGGGCAGGCGGGCAGGGAGCTGCCGTCCTGGTACGGGCTGAGCGTCTGGTGTGGGATCGACGCCCAGGCGAGCAAGGCCAGGGCCATGGTGGCCGAACGGATGGAGCGGCTCTACCACCTGCCCTACGAGAAGTTCGAGCGGCTGGCGCCTGCTGGCACGCCGGAGCAGCTGGGGGAGTGGCTGCTGCCCTACCTCGCGGCCGGTTGCGAGCACTTCACGCTGGTGGCAACCACCTCGAGCTGGGAGGCCGGCGTCGACCACGTGGCCGAGGTGAAGCGATACCTGCTCGAGCACGCGCCCGCCTAGCGATCCTCTGGGTCACCGGTGTGCACCCGGTCGTCGTCGCACCACAGTGCCCCACCAGGTGACCCGTTCGCGTTCGATCACATTGAGCACCTCCCCGCGGGTTGAAGCGGCCCTCCGGAAAGACCAGTCGGTTGCCGCCGAGCGGGGCCAGCGGCAGGGACTGGTCGATCGCGTACCACCGCAGAACACCGAATGCCGGCGCTGAAAGAGGTCGGTGAGCCGTGTGGGAGAACCCGTTCCAGCAGTGCCGACGAGACCCTGGACGTCTTCGCCGGCTAATATCAACGAATTGCCAACTCGGGACACGGGCTGGCCAAAAAGCATGCGATCATGGTCTTTTCGTGTATTCGGAGTCCCCAGGGAACCCGGGTTCACCGCCGCCGGGAGAGAGCCTCTCTTTGGAGGGGTAACTACCCCCCCATTGGGAGATGTGACCCGGCACACAAAACGGTAGCGTTGGTTCCTGGCGCGTTGCCTCGCCGAACTGTTCCCGGCAACGCGAATACCACAGCAATCCCGGTCGGCGATGGCATCACGGGAGGAGATGCTGCCGTGCTGGTCGACCTGAGATGAGCGTTATCCATGGTCATCTCATTGAAGATCTCCGGTGGCAGTTGGTGAGCCTGAGCGGGGTGGGCGTGAATGCTCGCGCCCGCGTTTCGCCTGGACTACTCGGTTGCCGGGACGGCAGCCGCGATGAACCGCGACGAGCATGCGGTCCGCCGGCTGCAGCCCTGTGCCGTCATCCGGCTCGGCACGTCGACGAAAAGAGGCATGGACATGACCAGTTCCCCGGGGAATGGCTGGCTCGATGGCCTGGACATGGCCGCCGTGGTGCGCGGGAGTTCGCGCGGATTCACCGTGCTCGTCCTCGGCGGGCTCGCCGCCCCCGCCGCGGCGACGGTGTCCGGGGCGCTCGGCGCACTGATCCTCACCGGGTCGGCCGCGGCCGCTTTCGTGGTGGCGGCACTGCGCCAGGGGACGACCACCAGCGGCGGGCTGCATGGTGCGCTGGCCGCGGTCGGGGCCTATCTGCTGGTGCTCCCGCTGGTGTTGCTGGCACATGCCGGGCGGGATCCGGCGCAGATCTCGATGACTCTTGCGGCCGCGGTGGTCGTGGGGTTCGTGGCGGGGGCGGCGGGTACCCGGCGGCAACTCGGCCACAGCGAGAGCGCCGGCGTGCGGTCGGCAGGTGAGCGCGCATGAGCGTACCGGCCACGGCCGCCCCGTCGGTTCCTGGAACCCGCCGCAGGGCACGCAGGGGCAAGGCGCCGAAATGGGTTGACACCGCGCGGCGGCCACTGCAGCAAGGGGGGGAGATGGTGCAGCTGGCCGGGCAGGTTCTCGGCAGCGCCATCCGCCACCCCTTCGGCTACTGGGGTGAAGTGCGCGACCAGATGTTCGAAATCCTCAAGCTGTGCTGGATCCCGATGGCCGTGTCCTGCACGGCGTTCGGCTTCGGTGCGCCGGGCCTGCAGGGCGGTAACATCTTCCTGCTCTTCGGCATTCCCGAACGTCTCGGCTCCTTCTTCATCATGGCCAGCGTCCGTGAGTTCGCCCCGTGGATCAACGCGATGGTGGTCGCCGGCGTCATGGGTACCGCGATGACCGCGGACCTCGGCGCGCGCCGGATCCGTGAGGAGATCGACGCGATGGAGGTGCTCGGTGTCGATCCCGTGCGCACGCTGATCCTCCCGCGGGTAGTGGCGATCACGTTCATGACCGGGTTGCTCGACCTGGTCGCGCTCGTGTTCGGCGTGCTCGGCGGCTACATGGCCTCGGTGTGGGTGCTCGGTGCCAACAGCAGCGCGTACTTGGAGAACTTCTTCGCCAACGCCACCGTCACCGACATATGGGGCAGCGTCGTGAAGACGACGATCTTCGGCCTGCTCATCGGAGTCGTGTGCTGTTACAAGGGCCTGCACACCGAGGGCGGGCCGATCGGGGTGGGACGCGCGGTCAACCAGGCCGTGGTCATCTCCTTCGCCGCGATCTGGATCTTCAACTACGTCTTCACGACCATCTTGCTCGGGCTCAACCCCGACATGCAGGTCTACAAGTAGAGGCCGCGCGATCATGACCACATCACTGGACAAGCTCGACCGGGGCGGGCGACCGCGTGTCACCGCACCGAAGCCGCAGGACACTGTGATCACGTTGGGCGGCGTGCAGCGCGGAGTGAAGCAGGCCGTCGCCACCGGCGGCGACATCGCCCAGTTCTCCGGCAGGACCATTCGTGACTTCGGCGATGTCCGCCACTACGCCTCGGAGATCTTCCACCAGGCCGGCATCCTGATCCTGTCCAGCGGTCTGATCATCTGGATGATGCAGTTCGTCATAGGCACCACCTGCGGACTCGAGGCCAGCTACACCCTCAAGCAGATCGGCGCCCCGTTGTACTCGGGCATTTTCAACGCCTTCTGCTCGATCCGCGAGATGGCGCCGTACATGTGGGGCTACATTTTCGCGGCGAAGGTCGGCTGTGGGCTGGTTGCCGAGATCGGCTCGATGAGGATCGCCGACGAGATCGACGCCATGGAGGTCATGGGCGTCAAGTCGCGTAGCTATCTGGTCGGCACCCGGATCATGGCCGCCTGGCTTGCGATGCCGTTCCTGTACACGGTCGGGCTCGGCCTCATGTACATATCGATGTACCTGGTGACCGTCGTGCAACTGGGCGGGGTGTCCGCCGGTGGCTACAACTACGTCTTCTGGCTCTACCAGAACCCGCTCGACTTTCTCTATTCAATGATCAAGGTGTTGTCGATGGGCACCACGATCGTGTTCGTCAGTTGTTACTACGGCTACACCGCGAGCGGTGGATCCGTCGGGGTCGGCAAGAACACCGCGAAATCGATGATGCTGAACATGGTGCTGATCCATATCATCGGTCTGCTCACCACCCAGCTTTTCTGGGGACTCAATCCCAACGCCCCGATCGCGAACTAGCTCCGGCCGGCAGCCGCCAGGAGGTCAAGTGCTATGCAGAATTCCGCCGAGATCATCCAGAATGTTCCCCTGCCCGGGTCGTCGATGGCCGCACAGCCATCGGATCCCGGCCGCCGCGTGCACAGCATGGAAGTGCGTAACGTACACAAGGCGTTCGGCGACTTCCATGTGCTCAGGGGGATGAACCTGAACTTCGTGGACGATGCGATCACCACGATCCTCGGCCCGTCCGGCACCGGTAAGAGCGTGATGATCAAGCATCTTGTCGGGCTGCTCGAACCCGATGACGGTGAGGTTCTCATCTTCGGCAAGGATATCTGGCGGATTTCCGAGCGCGAGCGCTACGAATTACGCAAGCGATTCGGCGTGCTGTTCCAGGACGGCGCGCTGTTCGGTTCGATGAACATCTACGACAACACCGCGTTCCCGCTGCGCAAGCACACCGACATGGCCGAGTCCGAGATCTCCGACATCGTGCTGGAAAGGCTCACCGAGGTGGGTCTGGAAAGGTCGCTGACCAAGTATCCCAGCGAGGTGTCCGGCGGTATGCGCAAGCGTGCCGGTTTCGCGCGCGCGCTGGTGATGAATCCCGACATCGTGCTGTTCGACGAGCCGGACTCCGGACTGGACCCGGTACGCACGAGCCTGCTCAACGACCTGATTCTGGATATGCACAGCCGCCACAAGGGCACCTACCTGCTGGTGACCCACGACATTCGCACGGCGCGCAAGGTCAGCGACTACGTGGGGCTGATCTGGAAGGGCCAGGTCGTGCACTACGGCGAGGCCGAGGCAGCCTTCAACTCCGACGATCCGTTTGTCCGGCAGTTCCTGTCCGGTGAATCGACCGGGCCCCTGGGAATGGACTGACAACCGATGAGAAGGATCGGGGCGGTCGTGCTGGCCACCGTGGTCGTGCTGGCCACGGGTGGCTGGATGCTGTTCAGCGACGAATACCGGGTCGGTGTGCTGCTGGGGTCGGCGACCAACATTGTCAAGGGCGGCTCGGTGATGGTGAACGGTTTCGAGGCCGGGTCCGTCTCCG
>NZ_CAAAFT010000217.1:16075-16949 GCF_900634765.1 Candidatus Protofrankia californiensis
GCGATCAAGAACCTGGTCGTCACCCTGAACCAGCTGACCACCACGCTCGCGGCCCGTGACGACAACCTGCGCGGCATCATCGGCGACCTGACGCATCTCACGTCTGTGGTGGCCGGGCAGCGCCAGCAGCTGTCGGAGTCGTTGCAGAAACTGCCCGGCACACTGGATCAGGCGAACAGCACGCTGGCCGTGGTGCCCGGCGTCGCGGACAAGGCCGTGCCACTGCTGAACGACCTGCGTCCCGCCGCCGAGAAGCTGCCGTCGGTGTCGCGCAACCTCAGACCGGTGCTGGCGGACCTGCGCCCGCTGGTCGCCGACCTCGGGCCGACGCTGTCGGCCGCGGACGACCTGCTGAACACCACACCCGGGCTGCTCGACCAGGCGCACGCCGCCGTACCCGGGGTCACCTCCGCGGTGAACTACCTGCAGCCGGCGTTCGCCTTCCTGCGTCCGTACACCCCGGAGGTGGTGTCGTTCCTCGGCCAGTGGGGATCGGCCTTCGCCAACTACGACGCCAACGGCCACTACGCGCGAGCCCATTTACAGGCCGGTCTCGGCAGCGTCGACAACAACCCGGGAGTGCTCCCGCCCGGTCTGCGCAACGACCCCTATCCGTTGCCCGGCGCCATAGGGAACCAGCCCTGGACCGACGCCTTCGGAAGCGGTGCCCGATGACGAACCCGGCAAGGAGGAACCTGGCGCCGAGCCGCGGCCACGGATCGTTGCCTCGGCTGGTCGGTGTCGCGCTGGTGGTGGTCCTGGCCACCGCCGCCACGACCACTGGGCTTGCGGCGAACAGCAACCCGCCCACCTGGGTGGTGCACGCGAAGTTCACCGACGTCAGTCCGCTGCTGGTGGGTAACGACGTCAGGCT
>NZ_CAAAFT010000217.1:17284-18262 GCF_900634765.1 Candidatus Protofrankia californiensis
GCCAACATCGACGCCGCCGTCAAGGCGCTCGCGCCGGCGATGCGCGACACCGATGGTCTGGCGAAGGTGCTCGACCAGCAGAACGCCCTGCTGAACAGCCTGGTGGACAACGTCGAGCCGGTCGCGACCGCGCTCGCGCGGGACGACGGCAGGACCCTGGACGGCCTGGTCGCCTCCACCCAGCAGCTGCTGGGCACCACGGCGGTCAGGCAGCAGGTGCTCGAGCAGACTCTTGCCGAGCTTCCGGGCACGCTGCACAGCGCGCGGGCCACGCTCGCCGAGCTGACCGCGACGACGACGGCCACCGTGCCGACCCTGCGGGCGATCCGTCCTACCACCGACAACCTCAGCCAGATAAGCGCCGAGCTCGAACGGTTCACCGCCGCGGCCGATCCCGCGCTGGCGAGCCTGGACCCGGTGCTGCAGAAGGCACAGTCGCTGCTCGACGAGGCCAGGCCGGTGGTCAGCACGCTGCGCGCCAGCGGGCCGGACACGGTGGCGGTCGCGTCGTCGCTCAAGCCGCTCGTCGGCGAGCTGAGCGACAACATCACCGGTGTTTTCAACTTCGTGAAGTACTGGGCGCTGGCCACCAACGGGTCGGACGGGCTCTCCCACTACTTCCGCGGGATGCTCGTGATCACCCCGGACATCCTCACCGGCCTGGTCCCCGGACTCGGCTCCAACCTCGGCGTCGGTGGTTCGCCGCCGCCCCTGACCAAGAACCCCAGTGGTCAGCCGGTCGACCCGATGGCGCCCCAGCAGCCCGGCGGCGGCCCGGCGCAGCAGGGCGGACTCGGCGGCGTCATCGGCGGCCTGCTCGCCCCCGCGCCGACCGCGGACGGCGGCGTCACCGGGCTCAGCCAGCAACAGGAGAGTGGCATGCTCGGCTTCCTGCTTGGAGGTAACTGATGGCAGGCCGGACGGCAACGGGCTGGGCGCGCAGGCGCGCCCTCCTGCTCGGCGGCGGGCTGGTCGCGG
>NZ_CAAAFT010000217.1:18287-19504 GCF_900634765.1 Candidatus Protofrankia californiensis
CCGTGAAGGCGGCCTTCGACGACGTCGGCGCGCTGCGCGCCGGCGACGACGTCCGCATCGCGGGCGTCCGCGTCGGGCAGGTCAAGGACGTCCGTCTCATCGCCGGCAAGCCGGTGGTCACGATGAGGTTCGACAAAGGCCGCAAGATATACCACGACGCCTCGGCGCTGACCGCCACCGTGGCCGCGCGTTCCGCCCTGGGCCAGAAGTACGTGGATGTCCGGCCGGGCACGCCGGGCAGCGGGGAGCTCGGCCGTGACGAAATCATCCCGTCCTCGAAGACCGGGGACGCGCAGGAACTCTCCGACGTGCTGCGGGTGCTCGACCAGCCCACGCGCGACGCCCTGGGGTCGACGCTGCGACAGGCCGGCGGCGGGCTGGGCGGCCACTCCCAGGACTTCAAGGATGTGGCCGGCGCTCTGCCGCAGCTACTGCCCGATCTCGCCACGATCTCGCAGGCGCTGTACACGGACAACGGCGCGGACCTCATCACGATGCTGCGGGCCGCGAACAGCCTGGCCCAGTCGTTCGAGGGACATCAGCAGCAACTGGCCGAGCTGACCGACCGTGTCGATAGGACTCTGCGAGCGCTCGACGTGGACGATGCCACGCCGCTTGGCAACACGCTGGACAAGGCTCCGCAGACGTTGGTCGACGCCCGCGCCGCGCTCGACCAGCTGCGCGCGCCGCTGGCCCAGACCGGCCAGGCCATGACCGGGCTCCAACCGGGTGCCGTCGCGCTCGGCGACGCCACCGACGACGTCCGGGGTGTGCTGCGCGAGGGCGTGCCGCCGCTGGACAAGGTCCCCGGTGTCGCGGGGCAGACCGATCCCGCGGTGACCGACCTGACGAAGGTCATGAGCGATGCGAAACCGCTGGCTCCGCGGCTGGTCCAAGCCGTGCACAGCGTCAGAGAGCCGCTGGGCGTGCTCGCGCCGTACGCGCCCGAGGTATCGCTGTTCTTCTCCTACATGGCCAATGCGCTCTCCGACGGGGACGCCGCGGGGCACTGGCTGCGGATCTACCCGATCGTCGGCACCGAGACGGTGTCCGGCATTGTGCCGATCCAGGATCCGACCACGCACCGCAACGCCTACCCGGCCCCGGGCGAGGCCGCCCACGATAAAAGCACCTCGGTTGTCGGGAACCGGAAGTGAGGGGCTGACATGGTCACGGTTTCCAGGCGCCCGCGGCTGACCTCACTGCGTCTCGGGGTG
>NZ_CAAAFT010000218.1:0-476 GCF_900634765.1 Candidatus Protofrankia californiensis
AGCTCAACCCCGGCTCACCCCCGGGAAAGCGGCTCGCCGAGGGTGCCACGCTGCTGCTGGCGAGCTCGCAGCGGCCGATCCAGATCGACGAGGTGCTCGGCCACCTCGACGGCGACGCCAGGGCCGCGCTGACCGCTCTGCTCGAGGAGTCCGACACAGCCCTGGCCTCCGCGCCGCAGGAGCTCCCCGAGGGGCTGTCCGCCACCGACACGGTGGTGACCAGGCTCAAGCCGGTGCTTACCGCGCTGCAGACCCGCCGCGACACCATCCAGCGGCTGGTCACCGCGCTCAGCGAGATCTCTACGGCCATCGGTGGTGACGGCGGCCGGCTGCGCGCGCTTGCCGACTCGCTGCAGACGACGCTGGGCGCGGTGGGGGAGCACAGTTCCGCGACCGACTCGGCACTCGCCCAGCTGCCCGATCTCACCGATCAGCTCAAGCTGGCCACCGAGGCGGTGCAGTCGCTCAGCGGGGAG
>NZ_CAAAFT010000218.1:501-2624 GCF_900634765.1 Candidatus Protofrankia californiensis
GTGATGCCGGTCGTCCGGCTCGCGTTACTGCTCACGTTCATGTCCTTCTGTGCGCTGACCTTCGGCTACCTCTGGGTGAACTCGGGTGGCAAACTGCCGCTCATCTCCCAGCCGGGGTACCAGGTCGGGCTGCACATGACCAAGGTCTCCAATCTCGTCAACGACTCCGACGTGATGGTGGCGGGGGTCAAGGCCGGCAAGGTGGACAAGCTCTCCGTCGACGGGGAGGAGGCCGACATCGTGATGCAGTTGGACTCCGCCTTCCCGCTGCACCAGGGCGCCGTCGTCCAGGTGCGGGAGAAGACCCTCGTCAACGAGACCTTCCTGGAGATCAAGGACGGTACCGGGCCGGCGTTGCCCAGCGGCGCTCGGCTGCCCCGTGACGCGGGCAGACCCGCGACCGAGCTGGACGACGTGCTGGCGAGCCTGGACGAGAGCACCCGTAACTCGCTCGCGAGCGGCGTGCGGTCGCTGGGCGCCAGCACCGACGGCGGCAAGCAGAGCATCTCCCAGGCATTGCAGGGCCTGGGAGACCTCGGCCGCGAGGGCAGGACCGCGCTCGACGCCCTGGCCGCGCAGTCGAAGGATCTCGAGCAGGTGACCGGATCGACGGCCACCCTGCTCGCCGCGCTCAACACCCGCCAGGGACAGATCGGCCAGCTCGTCGAGAACGCGAACCTGCTTGCGCAGTCCACATCGGACAACCGCGCTCCGGTGGAGGAGATCATGCGCAAGCTGCCCGGCCTGCTGGACACGACGAGGAAGGCCACCACCGGGCTGCGCAACGTCTCCGCGGCGCTGTCTCCGGTCGCGACGAACCTCGACGCCGCCGCCGGGGACCTCTCGGCCGCGCTGACCGAGCTCCCGCAGACCTCGGCGGATCTACGCGGGCTGCTACCGTCGCTGAACGGCGTGCTCACGGACGCGCCGGACACCCTCACCCGGGTGCCCCCCGTCGCGGACGACCTGAACGCGCTCATCCCGGGCCTGCGGGTGGACCTGTCCGACCTCAACCCCATGCTGAGCTACGTGCAACCCTACGGACACGACATCGCGGCGTTCTTCACCAATTTCGGCCACGCAACGGCCACCGGCGACGTCAACGGCCGGATGCTTCGGATCTTCGCGGCCATCAACGAGCAGTCGCTCAAGACCTTCCCGATCAACACGAACATCGGCCCCCTGAACAAGCTCAACCCCTATCCGCTGCCGGGATCGGCCGTCAGTCCGGGCCCGGCGAACAACCCGTACCCGCGTGTGATGCCGGAACCGCGATGACCAGGAGGCGATTACTCGCCGCCCTCGCAGCCCTCGCCGCCCTGCTGGTCGCCGGTTTCATGATTGGCGGCCTCGCGAGGAGCCGGATCGAGACCGGTATCGACTCGTTCCTGCCGGCCCACGACCGGACCGTGGAGCAGCTCGACGAGATGGCCTCCTCGTTCGGCGGCGACCCGATCGTGGTACTGCTGGAAAGCACGCGGCCACGGCAGCTTCTCGACAGCGACCACCTCCACCGCCTGCTGCACCTGGAAGGGCAGCTGACCGAGCTCGGCGACGTCGCCGCGGTCTACGGGCCCGCCACGACGCTGAACCAGATCGCCGGGCAGACGCAGGATTTTCTCGCCGAGCTGTCCGGCCGCCGTGACGGCGTGCGGGCCACAGCCGAGGTCACGGCGCGCAACGCGGGCGCGACCGAGAACAAGGCCCACGAGGCGGGTGATCGTGCGGTCGAACAGTTCGACCGGCGCTACGGCCCGCTGGTCGTGCAGGGCCTGCCCGCCGGGCTGCCGACGTTGGGCAACGACCGGTTCGTCCAGTCGGTGGTCTTCGGTCAGGGACAGACGCCGCGCGTCCAGTGGCGGTTCGTGGTGCCCACGGAGAACGCGGTGGCGGTGCTGATCCGCCCGCGTCAGGGCATCGATGCGGGCGCCGCGCAGCGCCTGGTCGGCCGGGTGCGTGACACCGTGCGCGGCGCGGGGCTGGGTGACGCGCGGGTGACGGTGTCCGGGGCTCCGGTGCTCGTGGCCGGCATCAGCGACCAGGTCCGCTCCGAGGCCCCGCTGCTCGGCGGCATCGCCGTCATCCTGATCGGCGCCTGCTTCCTGTTCGTGCCGTGGACCCGG
>NZ_CAAAFT010000218.1:3227-3777 GCF_900634765.1 Candidatus Protofrankia californiensis
CGGGTGGGCGGCGCTGCCGACGCTGCGGCTCAACAGCGACTTCGAATCGCTGGCGGCCGGCGCGTCCACCCTGAACGACGCACGGCACGTCGAGAGCGTCGTCGGCTCCTCCGGTGAGCTCTCCGTGGTGTTGCGCGGAGTGAACGTCACCAGCCCGGTGGCGGTGGAGTGGATGCGTGCCACCCAGCAGCGTCTCATCACCGATCACGGCGACCGGCTGCGCCCGGTGGTCTCACCGCCCACACTGCTGCAGTTCCTCGGGCCGGACAGCACGTCCGAGCAGATCGACGCGGCGCTGCGGCTGCTGCCGCCCTATCTGGCCGGTTCGGTGATCCGCGGCGACCACCAGGTCGCTACCATGGTCTTCGGGGTCCGCATGGACGACCTCGACGCGCTGCGGGCGTTGCGCGACGACATCGGCCGCACTCTCATCCCGCTACCGGGATTCCAGGTGGAGATCACCGGACTGTCCATGGTCGCGGTGCGAGGCCAGGAACTGCTCTCCTCCGAGAGGCTGCTCGGCAACCTGCTCGGGATCTCCGCGGCGGCC
>NZ_CAAAFT010000219.1:0-491 GCF_900634765.1 Candidatus Protofrankia californiensis
GCCGTGCTCGCGGTAGGGTTACGCCGTCGTGGCGACGCCCTACGCGCGCTGGCGGCCGCGGCGCTGGCGACCGGCGCCGGGCTGTTCCTGCTGTGGGTCCTCGGCATCCCACTGAGCCCGATCACCGTGGCGCTGGGCTCGCTGACCGCCGCAGTGGGATGCGAGTTCACCGTGCTGCTGAGCGAATCGACCCGCCGGGGCGGCCGCGCGCTGCGCACCCCCGTGCTGCTGGCGGCCACCACCTCGGCGGTCGGCTACCTGGTCCTCGCCGCCTCCGACCTCGCCGTGATCCGGCAGTTCGGTGTGCTGCTCGCCGGCGCGGTGGGTCTCGCGCTCGCCGCGGCGGGGGTGGTCGTGGCGGTGGCGCGTCCCCGATCCTCCGGGACACGAATCGCATCCGGGTCACGCCCGGTAGCGCACGAGTTGGTTGGAGTGAAGTGATGCCTGCCAAAGTCGACATCGAGGTCGAACCGGACGTCCTGCCCGAAAAC
>NZ_CAAAFT010000219.1:1034-2649 GCF_900634765.1 Candidatus Protofrankia californiensis
ACTGACGTCCTGACCGAAGAAAGCGGGGAGAGCGGGGAGAAGAGCGCCGGCGAGCCCGCAGGGGAGAAGGCCCGTGCGGAGGATACCGGGGATGCCGAGGATACCGGGGATGCCGAGGGCAGCGGGGATGCGGAAGGCGGCGGGGATGCGGAAGGCGGGGGAGAGGACGCCGACGACTCCCCTGCGGATGGACGTTCGCCGGCGGATGAACGCTCGCGTCTGCGCCGTGTCACCGGTCGGATCCGCCTGCCCCGCTCGCTGCGAGGGCGCGTCGTGCTGGCGGTCGTCCTGGTCGTGCTGCTCGGCGGTGGGGTGGGTGGCTACCTGTGGCATGCGTCCACCACGCTGCCCGCCGGCGTCGCCTTCCGGGTCGGCGATCAGGACGTCAGCGTCGACGAGCTCGACCACAAGGTCGACACCCTGCGTGCCCTCTACGGGATCCAGGCTCCGACCGATCCCGCCACGCTCGACACCTTTCACCGTGATGTCGCCAAGTCCTACGCGGTCAGCATCATCCTCGACAACGCCGCCGCCGATGCGAAGATCGTGATTGCGGACAAAATGGCGCAGGACGCCCTGGGCCGGTTCATCGAGCAGCAGTTCGGCAGCGGCAACGATGCCAGGGACCGGTTCGTGCAGGCGCTCGGCACCGTCGGCACCAACGAGCAGGCAGTGCTTACAGAGATCAAGCGCCAGCTTGCCGTCAACCAGCTCTTCCAGCACACCGCCGGAACCCCCGAGATCTCCGACGCCGAGCTGCACACCCAGTTCGACCAGCACAAGGATCAGCTCGCCACCCCGGAACGCCGCGACCTGCGCAACATCGTCATGTCGTCACGGGCCGAGGCCGACCAGGTCGTGCGGGACGCCGCCGCCGGCACGCCGTTCGAGCTTCTCGCGCAGCAGCGCAGCCTGGACGGGAGCACCAGGGACGGCGGCGGTGCGCTCGGCGTCGTCAGCGCGAGCCAGCTCGATTCCGGGTACGCCCCGGTCGCGTTCGCAGCCCCGGTCGGTGCCGTGTTCGGCCCGGTCCAGACCCAGTACGGCTGGAACGTCGGCAAGGTGATCCAGATCATGCCGCCGACACCGGCCGTGTTCGGCCAGGTCAAGGACAGCCTGCGTCAGCAGTTGCAGCTGGAGCGTCAGCTCGGCACCTGGCGCGGCTGGCTGGCCGGCGCCATCAGGAACGCCCATGTCAGGTACGCCGCGGGCTACCGTCCCGCGGATCCGGACTCGCCGCCACAGGACGCTTCCACCGTTGGTGTCCCGTCCGAGCAGGCTCCCGCACCGGCAGGCGGCCGGTGAACCGGGATCCGGGTCCGGTCGCGGGCTCACGATGGTGATCGCCATCGTCGTCCAGCTCGGCCTCGGCGCCGCCGTGTTCATGATCGGACGATGGGGTCACAGCAACGCCGAGGCTCTCGTCCCCGCACGGCTGCCCGACGACAACCGGGGGCGCCGGGTGCGAGCGGCCCGCCGAGGCGCGATCGCCTGCCAGGTCGCCGGGGTGATCCTGGCGCTGACGAACCTCATCCTGCTGTTCTGAAAATCTCTCCGCAGCCGGGACGTTCGTGTACCCGGGAAACACACGCAGCCGAGAAGGGGCGGTTGGGGT
>NZ_CAAAFT010000220.1:0-2597 GCF_900634765.1 Candidatus Protofrankia californiensis
CCGTAAGGCGTTGAGTACCGTCGCGGCGTCTGCTGGCGGACCGGCTCGTAGTAGCGGGGAAGCCCTGGTAATCGGGGTGGATGCGAAGGGGCCGGCTCATCGATGGGTTTGTTCGCGCGAGCAACCGGCGTTGCCGGGAGGAGACGTGTGAGCAGGTCAGTGATCATGCCGGCTTGCGCCGGCACTCTGTCCTGATGAGGATGTTGGTGCCGTCCGGTCCGACGTCGTCGCGCCTTGGTGCCTGTGAGCCCGTAGGTCAGTGTGGCGCGGAGGTCCTGAGGAATCCTGTCCTGCTGCCGTGAGCGCGTACCTCAGAATCTTTGGTGACAGGTCCTCCCCGGGCGGTCTGTGCTGGTCACGGGTCGACGGGACGGAGGCGGTCTTTGATGGATGTGTTGATCGACCGGGTTGCCGGGTTGGATGTGCACCGGGACACGGTCGTGGCGGCGGTGCGGGTGCCGGGGCGTGGTGGCGGTCGTCGGGGGGAGGTGCGGACGTTCTCCACGACGGGCGCGGGGCTCGCGCGGCTGGCCGACTGGCTGACCACGGAACGGGTCTCGCTGGTCGGCATGGAATCCACGGGCATTTACTGGAAGCCCGTCTACTACATGCTGGAGGATTCCTTCGAGTGCTGGCTGCTCAATGCGCAGCATATGCACAACGTGCCGGGTCGGAAAACGGATGTTGCCGACTCCCTGTGGATTGCGCAGTTGTTGGAGCACGGTCTGGTGCGGCCGTCGTTCGTGCCGCCGAAACCGATTCGGGCGCTGCGGGATCTGACCCGGCACCGGCGGACGACGGTGGAGGACCGTACCCGGGCGGTGCAGCGGCTGGAGAAGGTGATGCAGGACTGTGGGATCAAGCTGACGTCGGTGGCCTCGGAGCTGTTGGGGAAGTCCGGCCGGGCGATGATCGAGGCGATGCTCGCCGGGGAGGAGGACCCCGAGGTTCTGGCCGATCTCGCGCGGCGCCGGCTCCGTGCCAAGATCCCGCAGTTGCGGGAGGCGCTGGCTGGCCGGCCGTTGGCGGATCACCAGAAGCTGCTGGTCCGCCAGCTGCTCGCGCAGATCGACCTGTGTGACAGCGCGGTCACCGAGCTGGACCACCGGATCGAGGTGATGCTGGCCCCTTTCTCGGAGCTGGTGGAGCGGGTGACGACGATTCCCGGGGTGGGCCGGCGGACGGCGCAGTGTCTGATCGCGGAGGCCGGGATGGACATGACCCGGTTCCCGACCGCGGGGCATCTGGCGTCCTGGGCGGGGATCTGCCCGGGTAACCACTCGTCGGCCGGCACGTCGAAGACGGGCCGCACGCGTCAGGGCTCCACCTGGCTACGGACCGCGCTCACCGAGGCCGCCGACGCCGCCGCGATGACCCGCGACACCTACCTCGCCGCGCACTACGCCCAGATCCGGGGTCGCCGTGGCGTACAGAAAGCCGTCGGCGCGATCCGCCACGACATTCTCATCGCCTACTGGCACATCGTCCACGACAACACCGCCTACCGGGAACTCGGACCCGACTGGGCGCAGCGTCGACACGGCACCGACGCTCAGCGGAAACGGCTGGTCGCGCAACTGGAGAAACTCGGTCTCAAAGTCACCGTCGAACCCGAAGAAAAGGCCGCTTAGGCATTCAGGAACGCTCTCAGCGCCGTTTACGCAAGGTGAACCTCGTCGGGGTCGGGTACCCGGCGCGATGCCGCGCGTCCGGATCCGAGCCCCTCCGTGGCCTCCTCGGCCTTTACGGTCACCGTGAGTGACTCGCGCCTCGGCCTTCGGCCTTCGGCGCGTCGGCGCGGGGCGCGTTCCAGCCCCTGCGTGGTCGCCCAATCCTCACCTCAGGTCCGGAAGGCAAGCCGTTTCAGATACCGAAGCAGCTGGTGTGGGAGGCGTACAGGCGTGTGAGGGCCAACAAGGGTGCCGCCGGGGTGGACGGGCAGTCCCTGACCGAGTTCGAGTCCGATCTGAGGAACAACCTCTACAAGATCTGGAACCGGATGTCGTCGGGGACCTACTTTCCGCCTCCGGTGATGGCGGTGGAGATACCCAAGGCGTCGGGGGGCACGAGAGTACTCGGCGTGCCCACGGTCGCTGACCGGGTGGCGCAGACGGTGGCCGCGATGGCGCTGGAAGCCCGTACGGAGTCGATCTTTCATCCAGACTCCTACGGGTACCGGCGTCGGCGCGGCGCGCTGGATGCCGTGGCCAGGTGTCGCCAACGGTGCTGGAAGAAGGACTGGGTCATCGATCTCGATGTCCAGGACTTCTTCGACAGCGTGCCGTGGGACCTCATGGTTAAGGCGGTCGAGGCCAACGTCACCACCGGCCAGAAATGGGTGCTGCTCTATGTGAGGCGGTGGCTTGCCGCCCCGCTGCGGCTGCCCGACGGGACCCTGGCAAGGCGGGATCGCGGGACCCCGCAGGGATCATTATGTGAAGCTGAACATAACGACCCTAATGCGCAGCGCTGGATTATGCGCAGCGTCGGCCTGTTGGCCCTGGTGAGGGCTTGGTCGGGGGTGGAGCGCTGCGCATAACCTGTCATCAGGCGAGGCTCAAAGGGTGGCGAGCCAGTTGAGTAGGTCGGGGTCCTGG
>NZ_CAAAFT010000221.1:0-4662 GCF_900634765.1 Candidatus Protofrankia californiensis
GTTCTGCGAGGACAACCGACTGCTGGAACACCCGATGCTCGCCGGGCCCGTGGCCCCCGGCCAGGACGATCGGCTCGCCGAGGCGCGGGAACGGCAGGCCCACTACTTCCGGGAGCACCCGGCCGACTCCGACCTGGAATACCTGCGGGCGGCGATCGCCCGGCTGGAGCGGTACGACGCGACGCGGACGCTGGTCGACCGGCACAACCCGCTGCACCTGGTGGAGATGTCCCCGGACGCGGCCACCGGGCTGCTCGACTTCTGGCGCCGGATCGAACCGGACAGCGGTGCGCTCGTCCATGACTTCCGCGACGACACACTGTCGACCCGGTTCCTCGGCGACCTGTACCAGGACCTGTCCGAGCAGGCGCGCAAGGACTATGCGCTGCTGCAGACGCCCGAGTTCGTCGAGGAGTTCATCCTCGACCGCACCCTCGACCCGGCCATCAACGAGTACGGCCTCGCCGAAGTCCGGCTCATCGACCCGACCTGCGGTTCGGGCCACTTCCTGCTCGGCGCGTTCCACCGTCTGGTCGGCCGCTGGCAGGAGCAGGAATACGGCATCGACGTCAGAGCCCACGTCGAGCGTGCGCTCGGCCAGGTGCACGGGGTCGACATCAACCCGTACGCGGCGGCGATCGCCCGCTTTCGCCTCGTCATCGCAGCCCTGACCGCCTGCAGCATCACCCGGCTCGTCGACGCCCCGACCTGGCGCATCCGGGTCGCGATCGGCGACTCCTTGCGCTTCGGCGTCCGCCACGGCCAGGAGACGTTGGAAGGCATCACCGAACACGTGCTCGCCGGGTCGGCCGGCGAAGGCGAGTTCACCTACGAGTACGAGGACGCCCGGGATCTGGAGGACATCCTCGGTCAGCGTTACCACGCCGTCGTCGGCAACCCGCCCTACATCACCGTCAAGGACAGGGTGCTCGGTAATGTGTACCGCGTCCTGTGGGATGCCTGCCATCGTCAATATGCACTGAGTGTGCCATTTGCCCAGCGATTCTTCGACCTCGCTGCTGACGGCGGCTTTACTGGCCAGATCACGGCGAATTCGTTCATGAAGCGAGAATTCGGTAAGAAGCTCATCGAGGAGTTCTTCCCCACCGTCGACCTAACCCATGTCATCGACACCAGCGGCGCATATATCCCTGGTCACGGCACGCCGACAGTCATCGTGTGTGGGCGTAATCGTCGGCCCGTCCTGTCGACCGTACGGGCAGTGCTGGGGATAAGAGGAGAGCCCGGTATACCCGTCGATCCGGGCAAGGGTATTGTATGGACATCACTCACTCAAAGTGTCGACACCTCTGGTACCGAGACTGAGTACGTCACTGTCCAGGATCTTGACCGTAAGTCGCTGAGTCGGTTTCCCTGGTCTCTTTCCGGCGGTGGTGCCATCGACCTTGCTGAAAGTCTACGCCAAGTCGGGTCTCAATGGCTTCGCGAGGTAGTGGATTCGATTGGATTCGTTGCAACCACCCGCGAGGATGATGCCTACATCGTGGGAAGATCCTGGAAATTTCTCTCTCCGTCCGGAGAATTCGTCTCGGAGCTCATTGATGGCGTCGGCGTCCGCGACTGGAACCTTCGGGGGGGTGAAGCTATCGTTTTTCCCTACAGTGGCGACAATTTGCGTAGCTCGGTAAACGACAGGATCGGGGCCCACCTGTGGCTCTTCAAGAAACACCTGGCGCTCAGGAAGGCTCTGTCCGGGACGAATGAGGAGCGAGATATCCCTTGG
Source organism: Candidatus Protofrankia californiensis (assembly GCF_900634765.1). Lineage (NCBI taxonomy): Bacteria > Bacillati > Actinomycetota > Actinomycetes > Frankiales > Frankiaceae > Protofrankia > Candidatus Protofrankia californiensis. The sequence continues at coordinate 1,745 of NZ_CAAAFT010000221.1, forward strand.
ACCGATTACTCGGATTTCTCGCGAGGTCGCTTCAGGAGTCCCTATCTAATCGCTTTCTCCTTTGTTGCAACCCATAATCATTTCGTGCTGTCTCAAGCGCCAAAGGTCTTCATACGGTCGGCTCCAGTGATCAAGCTGCCGGAGGGGGTGTCGGAGGAGGAGCATCTGCGGCTGCTCGGGTTGCTCAACTCGTCGACGGCGTGTTTCTGGCTCAAGCAGGTCAGCCAACCCAAGGCCGGCAGTGGGATTGGGCGCGGTATCCAGGACGAGGCGTGGGAAGGCCGCTACGAGTTCACCGGCACCAAGCTGCAGGAGTTCCCGTTGCCGGACGGCGCACCGCTTGGACTCGCCACGCGGTTGGACGGGTGGGCGCAGGAAATGCAGCGGGTGGCACCATCCGCAGTGGCCCGAGAGGGCGTGTCCACGCGGGATGCGTTGGACCGAGCCCGCGGAGAGTGGAAACGGATCCGGGGTGAGATGATCTCGGCGCAGGAGGAGCTGGACTGGGAGGTCTACGGACTCTATGGGCTACTCGGAGACGACGCCGATGAACTGATCGGACAGGGCGTCACGAAGCCGCCGCTGACGCTCGGGGAGCGGGCCTTCGAGATCACGTTGGCACGGAAGGTGGCGGCCGGTGAAGAGGAGACCGAGTGGTTCGCGCGGCACGGGTCGACGCCGATCACCGAACTGCCTGAGCGCTGGCCGGCAGACTACCGGGCGCTGGTCGAGCGGCGGCTTGCGAAGATCGCCGATGATCCGTACCTGCACCTGATCGAGCGGCCCGAGTGTAAGCGGCGCTGGGCCACCCGGTCGTGGGAGGACATGGAGGCCGAGGCTCTGCGGGACTGGCTGCTCGACCGGATAGAGGATCGAGCGCTGTGGCACCGACCTGCGCCGACGCTCCGCACAGTTGCCCAGCTTGCCGACGAGCTGCGGTCGGACACCGACTTCGTGTCGGTGGCGGGCCTCTATTCCCGGGACGTCGATCTCGGCGATGTGGTGGCGGCACTGGTCAAGGACCAGCATGTGCCGTTCCTCGCCGCGTGGCGCTACACCGATGCGGGGCTGCGCGTCCGCAAGCAGTGGGAGCACACCTGGGACCTCCAGCGGGAGCAGGACGCCGAGGACGAGTGGATCCGCGCGGAAGAGAAGAAGCGTCAGCAGGCCGGCGAGGAAAGGCTTCCGGAGGCCTCCGGAAAGAAGATCATCGAGATCCCGGTACCCCCGAAGTACAAGCAGGGCGACTTTCGGGACACGGCGTTCTGGCGTAACCGCGGCAAGCTGGACGTGCACAAGGAGCGGTTCATCTCCTACCCGGACGCCTCCCGTGACGGCACGCTGCTGCTCGGCTGGGCCGGGTGGGACCATTTGCAGCAGGCGCAGGCGCTCACCACGTACGTGACCGACCGACGTGAGTTCGACGCCTGGGAGGCAGGTAAACTCACCCCGTTGCTGGCGGGGTTGGGCGAACTGCTGCCCTGGGTCGCGCAGTGGCATCCGGATGTCGATCCCGAGTTCGGCGTCCGGCCTGCCGACGCCTACACCGGCTTTCTCGACGAGCAGTTGCTCCAGTTGGGCCTTACCCGCGATGACCTCACCGGCTGGCTCCCGCCGGCCCGGACGACGAAGAAGAAGACGACGAAGCCGGCGAAGACATGACCCTGATCTCCGAACTCATCGACGTCCCCGAGACCGTGCACTCCGGGGACTTCGTCCTCGATCTCGCCCAGGGCGTCACCCACATCGAGCGCACCCTGCGCGATTACATCGTCACGCCCGAGCTTGCCATCCGGTTCGGTGAAGCGCTTGGGATCATCAAAGGTGCCCTGACCGACCGCAGCAGCAAGGCCGCCTATCTCGACGGCTCGTTCGGTTCCGGCAAGAGCCATTTCATGGCGGTGCTGAGCGCGCTGCTGGCGAACCATCCCGGTGCCCGCGGGATAGGTGAGCTCGCCCCGGCGGTCGGCAAGTTCGACGGCGACGTGATCGGCAAGCGGTTCCTCCTCGTGCCGTACCATCTCGTCGGCCGGCAGACGCTGGAGGCGGCCGTCCTCGGCGGCTACGTCGCCCACGTCCAGAAGCTGCATCCTGACGCGCCCCTGCCGGACGTCCTCATCGATACACCACTCATCAATACCGCGATCGCGCTGCGCGCCAAGCTCGGCGACGACGCCTTCTTCGGGCTGCTCGGAAAGGGCGATCAGGGATGGGGTGACCTGCAGCACCCGTGGGACGCGCCGAAGTTCGAGGTGGCCCTTGCCGCAGGGCCGGGGACGTCCGAGCGGGACAACCTGGTCAGCACGTTGCGGGAGGCCCTGAGCGGGTTCGCCGACCTCGCCCGTAGCACCGGTACCGGTTATGTGAACATCGACGACGGGCTGGCCGCGATCAGCCAGCACGCGGCGAGCCTCGGCTACGACGCGCTCGTGCTGTTCCTCGACGAGCTGATCCTGTGGTTCGCGACGAAGATGGCCGACCACGCGTGGGTGGCGAACGAGGCGCCCAAGGTGGCGAAACTCGTCGAGTCGGCCAACGCGGACCGGCCGGTGCCGATCGTCAGCTTCGTCGCCCGGCAGCGCGACCTGCGCGAACTCGTCGGCACCAACCTGCCCGGCACCGATCATCTGGCGTTCGCGGACAGCCTCAAATGGTGGGAAGGCCGGTTCGGTTCGGTCAAGCTGTCCGACAACAACCTGCCGGTCATCGCCTCGAAGCGGCTGCTGAAGCCCAGGAGCGCCGAGGCCCGCGCGCAGATCGACACCGCGTTCACCGCGATGGACCAGGTACGTCAGGACATCCGGTCCGCGCTCATGACCGCGCACGCCGACCGGCAGGCGTTCCGGCTGACGTACCCGTTCAGCCCGGCGTTCGTGGAGACGCTGGTCGCGCTCTCCGGCGCGCTGCAGCGGGAACGG
>NZ_CAAAFT010000222.1:0-11072 GCF_900634765.1 Candidatus Protofrankia californiensis
CCATTCTCACGATCCCCCGGCATGCGGGACGCCGTCACCTCCCTCGACATCCCCCAGCCGGTCTGGGTGTACAGCGGCTATGTGACCCGCTACGGTGCCGTCGCGGTGTCCGTCGTCCGGCAGATCAACCGCGGGATGTCACGGAGGGCTCTCTACGCGTGGACGGGCAGTGGAGTTCCTGGCTTCGTGCACCTTCGAAATGATCGACATCAACGGGGCGCGTATGAACACCGGGGACCATATGTGCTTCGCATCTTCGAGTACCCCCTCATCATCGGGGTTCTCGAGGCCGCGCAGGTGATCTGCTTCAGCGTGGCAGCAGCTCACCTGCGTCGGCGTGCGGTGGGTGCCGCGCCGCTTCTCGGCTTGTGTGTCGTGTTTCCGTTTACCGGTCTGGTCGCTTCGGGATCCGTAATGATCATTGTGTTTACGTTGTCTTTTGTTTGGTGTGCGGTGCGAATTCTCCCAGCGGCGCCACCCGTCTCGGCTGGAGTGAGTCACTCCGACGGGCAGGTGGACCGGCTGTTCGTGCACGCGGAAGTGTGGCGTCGTCCGTAGACCCGCCAGCCGTGACAACCTTACGAGTTTACGAGAGCCGTCTTTACGAAAGTCGTCGCCTGCCCCGACGCTGTTCACCTGGCACGTCGGGAAGGCGTGCCGTCAGGACAGCCGCCGGCGCGACGCGTCCGGGCCGCAGGGCCGAGCTTGCCTGCCTGGCAAGGTTGGCTACCACCGTCCCACCCCAACGGGTAGGTCATTTCCTCCCGGGGGATGTCGCGGCTGTGGTCGCCACTGGAATAGGTTCATGACCCAACAAAGATCCAATCCATGTGGTGAATCTGACATGGTAAGGTTCCTCACTCCTGTGAGTGCTGAAAGCGATGGGAACCCCTTCGACGACGGCGCGGCGGGTCTGCGGACGTGGTACACCGCCAAGCTGATGCAGGGAGACAGATGACGCACCAGGTTGTGACCAAGCCCAGCCGCCACCGTCCACGTTCTCGTCCCACTGCCTCGAGTATTATGATCAAGCTCCCGCCGCTCCTTCAGCGGGTGGCGGTCGACGTCGGCCAGAGCGGGCAACTGCTCGCGCAGCTGGCGTCCACGGCGGTACGCCAACCGCGCGGGTACTGGGGGAGCACCCGCGACGAGATGTATGCGATGTTGCGTTTCTGTTGGTTGCCGGTCAGCCTCGCCGTCGGCGGCTTCACGTTCCTCATCGCGAACTACGCCTACGACCTGCTCAGCCTGCTCGGTGGCCAGAACAGGCTGGGCACCTACTTCGTGATGGCGAGCATCCGTGAGATCTCGCCGTTCTGCACCGGCATGGCCGTTGCCGGCGTGATGGGTACCGCGATGACCGCTGACCTCGGCGCCCGGCGCATCCGGGAGGAACTCGACGCGCTGAAGGTACTCGGCGTCGACGCGGTGCGGACGCTGGTTCTTCCCCGGGTCCTCGCCATAACAATCATGATGGTGGCCTTCAGTATCATCGGCAGCGCGCTCGGAATCATGATGGCCATGCTTTCCGCGACCGTGTTCGGCGAGACGTCCGTGGGCAGCTACCTCTCAAGCTTCCTGTCGAGCATAACTGCTCCCGAGTTGGTCGGCGCCTTTGTCAAGTCCACTCTCGTCGGTCTGTTCATCGGCATCGTCTGCGCGCAGAAAGGACTCACCGTGCGCGGTGGCTCGGAGGGTGTCGGACGCGCTGTCAACGAGGCGGTCGTGCTGTGCTTCGCCGCCGTGTGGGTGATCAACTTCGTGGTGAACGCGACGATGCTGGGCCTGAATCCCGACATGTTGGTGAACCGGTGAAAGGCGTTCGACGATGACCGTGATCGACGACAAGGATGACGTTGCGGCGGAGCAGCCGATAAGTACCGGTGGCGGTGGATTCGGCTCCTACGGCAGTGACCAGCCACTGGTGCACGACCTTGGTGAGATCGCCAGGTTCCTGGTCGTCTCCGTCCGTCGCATGGCGGGTGTGCGGCATTACGGGTCGGAGGTGCTGCGCCAGGCCGGGATCGTCATCCTGTCCAGCTCGGGGATCATCTGGTTCATGATGGCGATGCTGGCCGCGGAGATCTCGCTGGAAGCCCACTATCTGCTGGGGCAGTTGGGGGCCGGGGGCTACACGGCGGTGTTCACCTCGACCGCTGACTACACGGTCGCCCCCGAGATGTGGGGCTGGATTCTGTCAGCGAAGGTCGCCTGTGGGCTGGTCGCCGAGCTCGGTTCGATGCGGATCAGTGAGGAAATAGATGCCCTCGAAGTCATGGGCATCGACTCGCGGTCGTATCTCATCAGTACCCGGCTCCTCGCGGTCGTCATCGTCACGCCGTTCATGTTCATCGCGGGCACGGGGCTCATGTACTACGTCAACTATGTGCTGAACGTCCATGTGTTCCACAGCGTGTCCGCGGGCGGCTATCTGTCCGTCTTCTGGGCGTTCCAGACCCAACAGGACCTGCTGCTCTCCCTCGTCATGGGTTCGATTATGGGAATCATGATCATCACTGTCGGCTGCTATTACGGCTACACGGCGAGTGGCGGCCCCGTCGGGGTCGGCAAGAACACGGCGAAGTCCATGGTGATCAATTTGATCATCGTCAGTGTGGTCGGCGCGATCTTCCAGCAGATGTTCTTCGGATCGCTGACTCGCGCGCCCATCGGATTCTAGCCGGTCGGAGACGGTGCGATCATGCTTATTCCGTGCCCGGGGCTCCTGCCGGATGTGGGGTCCGGAAGCTGATCTGGGGAGGTCCGGGGGCTCAGATCCAGGGTTGTCAGGCGTGTAACGCAGGTGCTCGACGGGTGTTTCTGGAGGGAAGGAATGGCGCATGTCCACAAGTGATGATCTTGTTGACGAGGCTGTCGATCCGTGGCCGCTGCCGGGTCAGCCGAAGCCGCGGGGCAAGGGGTCGGACGTCACCCACAGTGTGCAGATCCGTGATGTGCGGAAGTCGTTCGGTTCGTTCCACGTGCTGACGGGGCTCAATCTGAATTTCGCGGACAATGCGATCACCACGATTCTGGGGCCGTCCGGGACGGGCAAGAGCGTTCTGTTGAAGCACATCGTGGGCCTGCTCGAGCCGGATCACGGTGAGGTCGTCGTGTTCGGGCAGAACATCTGGAATGTCAGTGAGCGGGAGCGGCAGGAGATCCGTAAGCGGTTCGGTGTGCTGTTCCAGGACGGTGCGCTGTTCGGGTCGATGAACATCTTCGACAACGTCGCCTTCCCGTTGCGTAAGCATACCGACAAGAGCGAGTCGGAAATTCGCAAGATCGTGATGGCGAGGCTTGACGAGGTCGGTCTCACGCGGGCTGTCAACAAGACTCCGGGTGAGGTGTCCGGTGGTATGAAGAAGCGCGCGGGTTTCGCCCGGGCGCTGGTCCTGAACCCGAGCGTGGTGATGTTCGACGAGCCGGACTCGGGTTTGGATCCGGTGCGTACGAGTTTGTTGAACGACCTGATTCTGAAGTTGCACGCGGAGTATGGCGGCACCTATGTGCTGGTCACGCACGACATCCGTACCGCGCGTAAGGTGAGTGACTATGTCGGTGTGCTGTGGAAGGGGAAGCTCATCCACTACGGTGAGACGGAGGAGGCGTTCAACTCCGACATGCCTTTCGTCCGCCAGTTTTTGTCCGGAGATTCGGCGGGCCCCCTTGGGATGGACTGAATGATCTCTCGACGACTGGTCCTCGTCGTGGCACTGGTGGCGGCCGTCGGCATCGGCGGCGTCGTCTGGGTCGCGAACGACGACTACAAAGTGAAGTTAGTGATGCCGTCGGCGGCGCAGCTCGCCGACGGTTCGCCGGTATGGATCAACGGTTTCAAGGCAGGCTCGGTCGACCGCCTGGAAACCAGGAACAACAAAGCGGTTGTCACTGTCTCCCTGACCAAAAAATACGCACCTCTGCGCGATGGCACGACCTCGCGGGTGGAATGGAACTCCGCCATCGGCGAGCGGATGTTGACGTTGTATCCGGGTCCGGCCGAGAACGCGGGAATCCCGGAGAACGGCCTCATCGAGGGCCAGTCCTGGCAGATCGAGGTCGATCAGGTGCTCGCCGCGCTCGATCAGCCGACCCGCGACAAGGTCAACTCGCTGGTGAGCCAACTCAACCAGACGGTGGACGGTCGGGAACCGGATCTCGCCGCGACGCTCAAGAGCGCCGGATCGAGCGTGCAGGCGTTGGGTGAGATCCTGCAGGCGGTCGGACGCGATGGTCCGGCGATCCGTTCGCTGGTCACCCAGCTCCAGCAGATGATGGCGATCGGCGCTGATCATCGCCGGGACATCGCCACGGTGGTCAACAACCTGACCAGCGTGACCGGCGCGGTCGCCGGCCAGCAGCAGCAGCTCTCCGACAGTCTCAAGGAACTGCCGTCGACGTTGCAGACCGCGAAGGGCACCCTGGACCGGGTTCCCGCGGCGGGGGAGCCGACCATCGCCTTGCTGCAGGATCTCCAGCCGGCCACCGGCAGGCTGCCGTCGATTGCCAGGAATCTCAGCCCGGTGCTGACGGAGCTGCGTCCCAGCGTCGCCGAGCTCCGTCCGACGCTGGGGTCGGCGCAGGCGCTGCTGCGGGAGGCCCCCGGCCTGCTCGACGTCGCCCACGGCGTCGTCCCGCCCGTGACGCAGTTCGTGAACAGCATCCAGCCCGCGGTGTCCTTCCTTCGTCCTTACACACCCGAAGGAATCGGGATGTTGCACAACTGGGGGCAGGCGTTCGCGCCGTATGACGGGCAGGGACACACCTGGGCGGGTCTGCTCGCACCAGGCACCAATATGATCAACGAGAGTGTGGTGCAGCCACCCGGGTCACGGCGCAATCCCGAGCCGTATCCCGGCCAGCCGGTCGGGCAGCCGTGGGTGGATGCGACCGGAAGTGGGATGCGATGAGCGCCGGTCGTTCTGGTCGCAGGCGGGTCGTCGTCATCGCGGTGGTGCTCGCCGTCGCGGTGGCGGCGGGTGGGGCGGCGATGGCCGCGCGGGACGACGGCACGGTCGTCGTGACCGCGATGTTCGCCGACGCCAGTCCTCTCGTGGCCGGTAACGTGGTCAAGTCGGCGGGTGTGGACGTCGGCACGGTCACGTCCATCGGGCTGGAGCGTGGCCGCGCCCGGGTGCGGATGGCGTTGGACCGCAGCGTGCTGCCTCTGCACAACGATGTCCGCGCGACGATTACCACCCAGGACCTGCTCGGTGAGCGGTTCATCCGGCTGGAGCGCGGGTCGCCGTCGGCGCCGGTGCTGCCCGAGCCGGTGGTCATCGCGCAGACCCAGACCAACCGGGTCGTGGACCTGCAGGACGTGCTCAACGCGGTGGACACGCCGACCGCGACGGCCCTCGGCGCGCTGCTGACCACGGGTGGTGAGGGTTTGAAGGGGCAGGGGAAGCAGGCCGCCGGCGCGATCGCCGCGCTGGAACCCGCGATGACGCAGGCCCGTGACCTCGCCGCGATCCTCGACGAGCAGAACGCGTTGCTGACCAGGCTGGTGGACAGCGCCCAGCCGGTGGCGAGCGCGCTCGCCACCGACGACGGCCGCAGCCTGGACCGGCTGGTCGGTGCGGCCACCGACACCCTCGCCACCGTGGCGGCCAACCGCAAGGCCCTGCAGGACTCCCTGGTGCGTCTGCCCGGGACGATGGCCAGCGCGCGGGCTACCCTCGCGGAGCTGTCCGGGGTTGCCGATCCGGCGACCCGTACGCTGGCGTCGCTGCGTCCGATCACCGACGACCTGACCGATATCACCGGTGAGCTGCACCGGTTCGCGGACGCGGCTGATCCGGCTCTGGCGTCTTTGCCGCCGGTCCTCGACCGCGCCAACGTGCTGCTGGACGAGGCCGCACCGTTGGTGAAGGCGCTGCGCCCGGCCACCCCGGACCTGGAAGGGGTGTCGGTCGCGGCCCGGACCCTGTCGGAGCAGGCGTTGAGCCTGCGGCTGACCAACCTGATGGAGTTCGCCAAGGGGTGGGCCATGGCCACCAGCGACTACGACGCCATCAGCCACTACTTCAAGGCCATGGTGCCGCTGTCACCGAAAGCGCTGGGGCAGACCGTCGGCGGGATCGTTCCCGGGGTGCCCGACGCGCCGATCCCCAGCCTGCCGCTGCCCGCGCCGCCGGAGCTGCCGCTTCCCGGCAAGACGGCCGCGTCGGCAACGCCCGCGGGCAGCGGGCAGCCCGCTGCGTCGCCGTCCACCCGGGGCGGCGCCTCGTCCGCGCCGGCACCCGGCGGCAGCGCCACCGGGCTGACCGAGCGACAGGAGAACTCCATGCTCGAGCAACTGCTGGGGGGGTTGTTGTAGCTATGACAACCCCGGAGATCCGCGCGCGGTCGCGTTCCTTCCGCGCGGGCGTCATCGTGTTCGCCATGCTGGCGGTGATCCTGTACCTGACGTTCAAGGCACAGACCGGGCTGCCGTTCGCGCCGACGACGACGGTGCGTGCGTCGATCAATGATGTCCACTCGCTGCGCGTCAACGACGGCGTCCGCGAGATGAGTAAGCGCATCGGCCGGGTCAGCCATATCGAGTACGCCAACGGCGCCGCGCTGGTGACCATGGAGCTTGACGGCACCGTGGATGTGTACCGGGACGCGCACGCCGAGATCTGGGACGTGTCGGCGTTGGCCACCAAGTTCGTCGAGCTGGACCTGGGTACCCGGGGGGCGGGCAAACTCGGCGACCGGCCCATCGAGGCGACCCGTAATGTGAATTCGGCGGACCTGTACCAGCTGCTCGACGTGTTGGACCAGCCGACCCGGGACGCGGCCACCAGGACGGTCCGTGAGCTCGGCGGGGGGACAGCGGGCCACAGCAAGGATCTCCAGGATCTGCTCAAGACCGCGCCCGATCTGCTCGACGACATCGGCACGGTGTCGCAGGCGCTCGCCTCCGACCAGACAGACCTGCCCGCGCTGCTGAAGGACGTCGACCGGCTGGCGGGCCGGCTCCACGGCCGGGAGCAGGAGATCGCCTCGCTGGTCGGTCAGGCCGACGAGACGGTGCGGGCGGTGTCGGTGGACGCGGGCAAGCCGCTCGCCGGCACCCTCGACCGGCTGCCGGCCACACTGGACACGGCCAAGCATGCGCTGGACTCGCTGAACGGGCCGCTGGCCGACACCGCGTCGGCCATGGAGTCACTCGAGCCCGGAGCAACCGCGCTCGCCCAGTCCGAATCCGACGTCCGCGGCCTGCTCGTCGAGGGCGTGCCGGTCGCGGGGAAGGTGCCGGGCGTGGCCGAGCAGGCCATACCCGCGGTCGAGGACCTCACCCACACCGTCGCGGACGCCAGGCCACTGGCGACGCCGGTGCGGCAGGCCGTCGGTGACCTCCTCACCCCGTTGCGGGTCCTCGCCCCGTACGCGCCCGAGATCGGCCAGCTGTTCGTCCGCGGCCACAGCTTCGTGTCCGAGGGGCCTGTTCCGGGTATTCGCTACGCCCGCCTCGGGGTCAACCCCGGTCTGGCGACCGTCACCGGCGGTCTGCTGCCGTCGGGGAACTACTACCAGAACCAGTATCCCCGGCCCGGTGAGGCGTCGCGGGATCGCGCCCAGGGACTTCCGGCGGGCATCCCGCTGGTAGGAGGCACCCGATGAGCGTTGTGCGGCAGCGGCTGGCAGGGGTGGCCCGCCGCGGACAGTCGACGTCGAGCAGGGTTCTCGGCCTGGTGGTGCTGCTGGCGCTGCTCCTAGTCGCGGTGGTGGCGTTCAACCGTAACCGCGTCGCGGTCACGCTCAGTTCCGGGGAGACGGTCAAGGCCGAGTTCACTCGGGCGTACAAGCTGGAGCCGTACAAGAGCGTCGTGAAGATGGCAGGCGTCAAGGTCGGCGATGTCACGGGTGTGGAGGACACCGACACACACACGGCCCTGGTGTCGATGAAGATCGACGATGGGGTTCTGGGGAAGCTCGGTGACCAGCCGTCCGCGGCGGTGCGGCCCACGCTTGTGCTGGGTGGCTCGTACTACGTCGAGCTCTCCCACGGGGGCGGCCGCGGCGGGTTCGGCGCCGGACACACGATTCCGGTGGCGCGGACCAGTGTTCCGGTCGAACTCGACCGGGTCCTCAGCGCCATCACCCCCGACGCGCAGCAGGCCATGCCGCGCACCGTCGGACAGCTGGACGCCACGCTGCAAAACGGTGGGCGGCAGGAACTACGGGAACTCCTCACCGACGCGCCGGGGAGCCTGGCCCCCACCGCCGTGGTGCTCGACGCCGCCCGCGGCACCCGACCCGAGACCGACCTGACCGGGGTGGTGACCGGCCTCCAGCAGACGGCGTCGGCACTCACCCGCCAGGACGGCCAGCTCGATTCGATCATTGATTCGCTGGCCACGACCGCGGCGGCGCTGGCCGATGAGCGTCGTCCGCTCGCCCAGGCGGTGGCGACCGGACCGGAGACGCTGCGCACCACCCGGGCGGGTCTTGCCGACCTTGACGGCACCCTGCAGCGACTCACCACCACCGCCCAGGCGTTCCGGCCGGCGGCGCGTCAGCTCGACCCGTTGCTGGCCCAGCTCGACCCGGTGCTGGAACGCACCCTGCCGGTGGTGAGTGAGCTGCGGATCCTGCTGCAGGACGCCCGGCCGCTGGTGGACCGGCTCGTGCCCACCGCGCAGAACGCCACCGGGGTGCTGACCGACGTGCGCGGGCCCGTGCTCGACCGGCTCAACGGCCCGATCAAGGACGCGGTGCTGTCGCCGTGGCACGGCACCGGCATCTACGCCGGCGGCGGCAACGACCACCTGTTCTACCAGGAGGCCGGTTACCTGCTCTCCGACGGCGCCGAGGTCTTCAAGTTCCACGACAGCAACGGCGCGGCCGGGCGGCTCATGGCCGGCGTCGGGGTGAACATCGCTGGCGGGTCGACGCTGCTGATGCCGTTGGAGGAGTACCTGGAGACGCTCGGTCTGCAGCAGCCCGCGGGCCCGCAGGAGGGCACCCGGCAGGGTGCTCCCGGCCTGATCCCGCCGCCCGCGGCGGGAACGAAAGCGGGCGGGCCCGGCCCGCTGCTGCCTGCGTTGAACCTTCCGCTGGTGTCGAGGAGTTCCCGATGAGTACATCCCTGCGGCGCCGCTGGGAACGGATCCGGACGGTACCCGGGCTGGGCCGGGACGTGACCGCGATGACCGCGCTCGTCGTGGTGGGCATCGTCGCGGCTGTGATCATCCAGTCCAAGCTGACCTCGACGCTCCCGTGGGCCGACCGGTCGGTCGTGAAGGCGGAGTTCGCGTCGGTGCCCGGGGTGAACCCGTCGAGTTCCAACATGGTCACGATCGCGGGCGTGAAGGTCGGGAAGATCTCCGGCTGGAAGGTGACCGACCGCGGAACGGCCCTGCTCACGCTGGAACTCGAGCCCGGTCACCCCGTCTACGACAACGCCCGCGCCGTGGTGCGGCCGAAGAACGCGCTCAACGAGATGTCGGTGGAGATCAACCCCGGCGGGGCGCCGGGCCACCGGTTGCCGGCCAACGGCATCATCCCGTTGAGCCAGACCGCCCGGCCGGTCCAGGCCGACGAGGTGCTCGGCCACCTCGACGACCGCACGCAGCTGGCCCTGACCGACATGCTCGTCGAGTCCGACGTCGCGTTGGCCCGCTCCGCCGAGCAGCTGCCCGGCGGGCTGGCGGCCACGGACAGCACCCTCACCGAGCTGCAGCCAGTGGTCGAGGCGCTGCAGACCCGCCGGGAGAAGATCAGCCAGCTCGTCACCGCGCTGTCGCAGATCTCCACGGCGGTCGGCGGGAACGACCAGCGGGTCGCCCAGCTTGCGACGGCGACCCAGCAGACACTGGAGACGTTGGCGAGCAACGACGGGGCGCTGCGGGACAGTCTCGCGCAGCTTCCCGGGCTGACCGACCAGCTCCGGGACACGCTGACCAGCACCCAGGAGCTGACCAAGCAGCTCAACCCGACGCTGGACAACCTCGACCGCGCCTCCGGCGACCTGCCGCAGACACTGGAACGGCTGGAAAGCACCGTCGACACGCTGGGCGCGACGGTCGACGCGGCAAAGCCCGTGATCAGCAAGGCCCGGCCGGTGGTCGCCGACCTGCGCCCGATGGTGAACGACATCGACGACTCCCTGGTGAACCTCAGGCCGGTCACCCGTAACCTCGACCGCGACACGCAGACGGTGATGTCGTACCTCACCGACCTCCAGGCGTTCGTGTACAACACCTCGTCGGTGTTCGGCGCGGGCGACGCCCAAGGCAGCATCATCCGCGGGCACCTGATCGTGCCTCTCCCCGGTGCCGGAGTGTTGCCGAAGCAGCCACCGAACGGCTATTTCCCGGGCGCGGAGAACGGTCTGCCCCCCACGTCCCAGAGAGGCAGCCGATGAGACAGATGCTGACCGGGTCACTGGGCCGGCTGGTGACCGTCCTGCTGTTCCTCGCCGCGAGCTTCGCGATCCTGTTCTACCTGTTCACCGGTACCGGTGTGCGGATACCGGTGATCGACAGTGGCGAGTACACGTCCGTCGCGGTGCTCACGGACGTCGACAACGTGGTGACGGCGAGCCGGGTGCAGATCGCGGGCGTGCATGTCGGCCAGGTGCGCGCGGTCACCCGGCAGGCCGACGGGATGCGGGTCGAGTTCTCGGTGGACAAGCAGATCGCCCCGCTGCATCAGGGGGTGACCGTGCGGCTGGGGGAGCGTTCCCTCGTCGGTGAGGGCTACCTGGACATCACCGATGGTGATGGTAGGGCGTTGCCGTCCGGGAGTAGCATCCCCGCTGACGGGGTGAAACCGAGCGTGCAGTTACGGGACGTGCTCACGAGCCTGGACACGGACACCCGCGAGGAACTGGGCAGCCTGCTGCGGTCGTTGGGCGAGGGGACCGACGGCACCCAGCCCGACGTGTCCGCGGCCCTGGCCGGGTTGGGTGACCTCGGCCGGGAGGGGCACACCGCCCTGGACGCCATCGCGGCCCAGTCCGACGATCTCAAGGCGTTGGCGCAGCAGACGTCCACGGTGCTGCAGGCCCTCGACACCGGCCAGGGGCAGATCGCCGCCCTGGTGGGCAACGCCAACCGGCTGACCGGGGCGACCGCGGA
>NZ_CAAAFT010000222.1:11420-11935 GCF_900634765.1 Candidatus Protofrankia californiensis
CGTCAACCCGATGCTGTCCTACATCAAACCCTACGGGCCCGAACTGGCGGCCTACCTCGCCAACTTCAACGCGGTTCTCCAGTACACCGACGAATCCGGAGCCCATTACCTCAGACTGATTCCCCTGGTCAACGAAAAATCCGTGCAGACACCCGTGCCGTTTGAGGTGCTGACCTACACCAACCCGTATCCGGCACCCGGCACGGGCGCGAAACCCGGACCCTTCAGCGGGCCGTACCCACGGGTGGAGCAAAACGGCGGATGAGGTTTCGCAGACCCGCCTTCCGGCGCCCGGCGGCGCGGTGGATCCGTTCACCGCGGCTGCCGGGCGCGCGGTGGCGTCCGTCCGCGTGGTGGCGCCCGTCCGCGCGGCAGTGCGCCGGGTTCGCGGTCCTGGCGGTTGTGGCGCTGGCGGCGGGCATGGGGCTCACCCGGGTCCGCTCGGACACCACGACGGCGTCCTTCCTGCCCGCCGGGGATCCGGCGCAGCGCGCGTTGCAGGAGTCCGCGCGTTC
>NZ_CAAAFT010000223.1:0-2554 GCF_900634765.1 Candidatus Protofrankia californiensis
CCTTCAATGCGTCAAAGATTTCCGATTTCCCATTGCCGGACGGCGCATCGCTCGGGCTCGCCACGCGGTTGGACGGGTTGGCGCAGGAAATGCAGCGGGTGGCACCATCCGCAGTGGCCCGAGAAAGCGTGTCCACGCGGGATGCGTTGGACCGAGCCCGAGGAGAGTGGAAGCGGATCCGGGGCGAGATGATCTCAGTGCAGGAGGAGCTGGACTGGGAGGTCTACGACCTCTACGGGTTGCTCGGGGACGATGCCGATGAACTGATCGGACAGGGCGTCACAAAGCCGCCGCTGGCGCTCGGGGAGCGCGCGTTCGAGATCGCGCTGGCGCGGAAGGCGGCGGCTGGTGAAGAGGAGACCGAGTGGTTCACGCGGCACGGATCCACGCCGATCACCGAACTGCCTGAGCACTGGCCCGCGGACTACCGGGCGCTGGTCGAGCGGCGGCTCGCGAAGATCGCCGATGATTCGTACCTGCACCTGATCGAGCGGCCGGAGTGCAAGCGGCGCTGGGCCGCCCGGTCGTGGGAGGACATGGAGGCCGACGCGCTTCGGGACTGGCTGCTCGACCGGATCGAAGGGCACGCACTGTGGCATCGCCCGGCTCCGACGTTGCGTACCGTCGCTCAGCTCGCCGACGAGCTGCGGTCGGACGCCGACTTCGTGTCGGTGGCGGGCCTCTATTCCCGGGATGTCGATCTCGGCGACGTGGTGGCGGCGCTGGTCAAGGATCAGCATGTGCCGTTCCTCGCCGCCTGGCGCTACACAGATTCGGGGCTGCGCGTCCGCAAACAGTGGAAACGTACCTGGGATCTGCAGCGCAGAGAGGACGCGGGGGAGAAGGTCGGCGAGATCGACGTGCCGCCGAAGTACAAGCAGGGCGACTTCCGGGACACGGCGTTCTGGCGTAACCGCGGCAAGCTGGACGTGCCCAAGGAGCGGTTCATCTCCTACCCGGACGCCTCCCGGGACGGCACGCTGCTGCTCGGCTGGGCCGGGTGGGACCATTTGCAGCAGGCGCAGGCGCTCACCACGTACGTGACCGAGCGGCGTGAGTTCGACGCCTGGGAGGCAGGTAAACTCACCCCGCTGCTGGCGGGGCTGGGCGAACTTCTGCCCTGGGTCGCGCAGTGGCATCCGGATATCGATCCCGAGTTCGGCGTCCGGCCTGCCGATGCATACACCGGCTTTCTCGACGAGCAGTTGCTCCAGTTGGGCCTTGCCCGCGATGACCTCACCGGCTGGCGCCTGCCGGCCCGGACGAAGAAGAAGACGACGAAGCCGGCGCAGATATGACCCTGATCTCCGAACTCATCGACGTCCCCGAGACCGTGCACTCCGGGGACTTCGTCCTCGATCTGGCCCAGGGCGTCACCCACATAGAGCGCACCCTGCGCGATTACATCGTCACGCCCGAGCTTGCCATCCGGTTCGGTGAAGCGCTTGGGATCATCAAGGGCGCCCTGACCGACCGCAGCAGTAAGGCCGCCTATCTCGACGGCTCGTTCGGGTCCGGCAAGAGCCATTTCATGGCGGTGCTGAGCGCGCTGCTGGCGAACCATCCCGGTGCCCGCGGGATAGGTGAGCTCGCCCCGGCGGTCGGCAAGTTCGACGGCGACGTGATCGGCAAGCGGTTCCTCCTCGTGCCGTACCACCTCGTCGGCCGGCAGACGCTGGAGGAGGCCGTCCTCGGCGGCTACGTCGCCCACGTCCAGAAGCTGCATCCTGACGCGCCCCTGCCGGACGTCCTCATCGATACACCGCTCATCAATACCGCGATCGCGCTGCGCGCCAAGCTCGGCGACGATGCGTTCTTCGGGCTGCTCGGAAAGGGCGATAAGGGATGGGGTGACCTGCAGCACGCGTGGGACGCGCCGAAGTTCGAGGTGGCCCTTGCCGCAGGGCCGGGGACATCCGAGCGGGACGACCTGGTCAGCACGTTGCGGGAGGCTCTGAGCGGGTTCGCCGACCTCGCCCGTAGCGCCGGTACCGGTTATGTGAACATCGACGACGGGCTGGCCGCGATCAGTCAGCACGCGGCGAGCCTCGGCTACGACGCGCTCGTATTGTTCCTCGACGAGCTGATCCTGTGGTTCGCGACGAAGATGGCCGACCACGCGTGGGTCGCGAACGAGGCGCCCAAGGTGGCCAAACTCGTCGAGTCGGCCAACGCGGACCGGCCGGTGCCGATCGTCAGCTTCGTCGCCCGGCAGCGCGACCTGCGCGAACTCGTCGGCACCAACCTGCCCGGCACCGATCATCTGGCGTTCGCGGACAGCCTCAAGTGGTGGGAAGGCCGGTTCGGTTCGGTCAAGCTGTCCGACAACAACCTGCCGGTCATCGCCTCGAAGCGGCTGCTGAAGCCCAGGAGCGCCGAGGCCCGCGCGCAGATCGACACCGCGTTCACCGCGATGGACCAGGTGCGTCAGGACATCCGGTCCGCGCTCATGACCGCGCACGCCGACCGGCAGGCGTTCCGGTTGACGTACCCGTTCAGCCCGGCGTTCGTGGAGACGCTGGTCGCGCTCTCCGGCGCGCTGCAGCGGGAACGC
>NZ_CAAAFT010000223.1:2745-5017 GCF_900634765.1 Candidatus Protofrankia californiensis
ACCGCGCTGCGGGTCATGCAGCAACTGCTCGTCGACCAGCGGAACACCCTCGCGCTCGGGCAGCTCGTCCCGGTCTCGGACCTGTTCGACGTGCTCGTCGCGAACGACGAGCCGATCAGCGGTGAGCTGGGAGCGCTGTGGCGCAACGCGCAGAAGGTGTATGCGGAGATCCGTCGACTCATCCTGGACAGCCACGGGCTTGTCGAGGAAGCCGTGGGCACGGTGCCACCGACCCATGCCGTGCACCGCGACGACCGCATCGCGAAGACCCTGGTGCTCGCCGCGCTCATGCCCGAGGTCTCCTCGATGCGGGACCTCACCGCCCGCAAGATCGTCGCGCTGAACCACGGCTACATCCGTTCCATGGTGCCCGGCCAGGAGACCGGCGCCGTACTCCAGGTGGTCCGCCAGTGGGCGGCCCGGCTCGGCACGGTGCAGCTCACCGGTGACGACGCGAGCCCGCTGATCTCGGTACGCCTGGACGGCATCGACATCGAGGGCGTCCTGGACAACGCCAAGGGCGCTGATTCGGACGGCACTCGCCGGCAGGCGGCGCGGACGTTGGTGTTCGAGGCACTTGGCGCGTCCAAGGAGGTCACGCTCGACAGGGTCACCACGTACACCACGATCTGGCGGGGCACCAGGCGCGGCGTCGAACTCGTCTACGGCACCATCCGTGACCCCGGTGACCTCGGTGACAGCATGTTCGTACCCACCCACGGCGGCTGGCGGGTCGCCTTCGGCTTCCCGTTCGACGAGGATGGTCACTCCCCGGTAGAGGACCTGGACCGGGCGGGCCGCCTGCGTGGGGTGCGGCCCGCGCGCACCATCTGCTGGGTGCCGCGTCACTTCACCGCGCACGTCGAGCGGGACCTCGGCCGTTACGTGCGCCTGCAGTACGCTCTCGGGCCGAGCTTCGACCAGCTTGCCGGGCATCTTTCGGACAACGACAAGGCCATCGCCAAGCAGCAGATGGCCGCGCTACGCGACCAGTTGCGCAGCCGGCTGTCCAACGCCCTGCTGCAGGCTTACGGCGTCGTCACACCGGACGAGACGCTGGTCGACACCGCACATGGTGGGATCGACATGTTCGTCAGCCTCGAACCCGGGTTCACGCCCAAGGTGCCTGCCGGCGCCGGGCTGCGGCAGGCGTTCGAGAACCTCCTCGACCAACTGTTGAGCTGGGAATATCC
Source organism: Candidatus Protofrankia californiensis (assembly GCF_900634765.1). Lineage (NCBI taxonomy): Bacteria > Bacillati > Actinomycetota > Actinomycetes > Frankiales > Frankiaceae > Protofrankia > Candidatus Protofrankia californiensis. The sequence goes on from NZ_CAAAFT010000223.1 coordinate 3,939, forward strand.
TGCTCATCCGCATTTCCCCGCCGAGGTCCGCCAGGCCGATCTGCGGAAGGTTCATGGCCAGGTCCGCCGGGCGATCGAACATCCGGAACACCGAATCATGGTGGAGCCCGGTGAACGGCCACTCATGAAGAAGGTCGCGAACCCGCTGCGGCTCGGCGAGCAGCACGACCAGTACTTCGTGCTTGGCCATCACTGGGAGCAACACCTCGGTCGCAGGATCGTCGAGGCTGAGGCGGCCGGGAAACCGGTCACCATCAGGGATCTGAGGCTGTGGCTCGACGAGCCCCAGCCGATGGGTCTGCCCCAGGAGATCGCCGATCTCGTCCTGTTCGTCTTCGCCGAGCAGACCAACCGCAGCATCGTCCTCGGCCAGCCGATCGATATCAGCGCCCTGCAGCCGCTGCCCGCGGACGCAAGGGTCGCCGAGGAGCCACTGCCCGACGGGGCGACCTGGCTGGAGGCCCGTGACCGGGCCCACGCCATCTTCGCGGTCGCCGACATCACCGAGCTGTGCACCGCGCGCAACGTCGGTCTGCTCGCTGAACGCGTCCGGCGTGCCGTCGCGGACCGGACCTCGGTTGCGCGGGCACTGTACTCCGCTCTGGTCGACAAGGGTTCGGCGGTGTTACGCGCAAACGCCGATGCGGGCGCGACCGAGCGCGTGCGGATCGCGGAAGGTGTCGTACGGCTGTGCGAGGAGCTGGCGGCGGCCACCGACAACGTGGCGCTCATCGACGCACTCGCTACCTTCGACCTGCCCGGGGTCCCGCTGCACATGGGCCGGAGCCTGAGCACCGCTACCGATCTCGTCGCCGCCGTCCGCCGGGTGGACTGGGACATCTTCGCCACCGTCACCAGCTGGGGGCCGCAGCATCCGCAGGGCGCGGAGGCGAAGGTGGTGGCGGACGAGCTCGCCGGCGTCTGGGTGGCCAACGAATGGGCCAAACACCTGCAGCCGGTGCTCGGTAAGGCCGACCGGGAAGCCCGCCGGCTGCTGCTGGAAGCGACCAGGGTCAGGGATCCAACGCCTCCGCTCCCACCGGTAAAGGTCGCCGAGTTCCCACCGGTAAAGGTCGCCG
>NZ_CAAAFT010000223.1:5195-7182 GCF_900634765.1 Candidatus Protofrankia californiensis
CCGGTAAAGGTCGCCGAGTTCCCACCGGTAAAGGTCGCCGAGGAGGGAGACCGCGTTGTCGACCGGACATCGGTGACGGACATGGCGAGCGTCCTTTCCACGCTTGCCGCGCAGGGCAGGCGGGTCCGCGTCACCTGGAAGGTCGTGGAGTGATGGTGCTGGCCACGCCGGTGCTGGTACGCGCCAAGGTGTCCGAGGTCCTGCGCCGGCATGCGGAGGCACAGGTAATCGCGCTGGCAGCTACCCCGGTGTGGCCGCACGACGAGCGGTTGGACGTGTCCACCGGTCGCGCGATGGTCGTTCGGCCCTGCGTGTCCACGCTCGCGATCCGGGATGAGCTTGCGCGGGTCGCCGACCTGGCACCCGGCGATGTTCTGGTCCTGCTCACCGACCAGGAGACCAGCGAGCTGGGGGCGAGCATCACCGCCCGTTTCGTCGGGCAGAAGGTGCTCCCGCTCGACCGCTGGCAGCAGCTCGCCAGCCTGTTTCGGGCACGTGACATCGACCCCGCGCTCGTCGAGGAGCAGTGGGCGGTCGACGCACTGCTCGCGGTACCCCCGGTGGACGGGTATCCGGCGGTGCCGAGCGGCTACCTCGACCGGGCGAGCGCGCTGAGCGTGCTGGCCGAGACCCGGGTCGGGCTCAGCCGCCTCGACCTGGACCTCACCGGTCTGCTCCAGTGGAGCATCGACCCCGCCCACCTCGTCCGGTGGTGCGCGCTGGATCCGGCGATCCGCGACGGACTCACCGCGTGGCTTGCCGGACGCGGCGGTCACGCGGACGTGGCCCGCGCCGTCCTGCGCTGCTTCGTCGGCGGGTACGGCCCGGACACCGTCGCCGTCGGGCTGGTGCTCGCCGCGTTGACCCATTCCGATGTACGCGAGGCCGCGCAGGTGCCACGCACCATGCTGGAGACGCGGGCGGTCGGCGGAGCCCTGGACACGGCGACCGCCGCGGAATGGGGACGGGCGGCCGAAGGTCTGGTGCAGCGGCTCCTCACCCAGGACGGCAGGGCCGTCGCCGGGACGGTGCTGCGGCGCGCCGAGGAGCTGCTGACCGAGCAGGGCGCCGGCGATCTCGCGTACCCGAGTACGGTCCTGGAGTCGGGTCTCGCTCAGCGGGTGCGCAGTGTCGGATCGCAGGTCACGGCGTTGCTGCGCAAGCGGCGGCTGTACACCGACGATCTCGCGCCGGCGGAGGGGGAGTCCGCGCGGCTGAAGGCGCACGCGCTCGCGGTCGACCATGGCGAACGGGTGCGCCGGGTCGAGATGGCAATCCGGTTGCTCCGCTGGCTGGCCTACCGGCAGGCCAGCGGGCAGCCACCCGCGGCAAGTCTCGCCGAAGCGGCCCGTCGCCAGCAATGTGAGGACGCGTGGGTGGACGTGGCCCGCGCCCGGGTGTGGGAGGGCGACGTCGATCCGGCGGTCGCGGCGGCGTACCGGGCGCTGTGCGCGGCGGTCGACGTGATACGCGCTGAACACGAGCAGCGGTTCGCCCGTCTGCTTGCCGACCATGTCCGTACCGGCTCCACGCTGGGGGAGCTGCTGCCGGTCGAGGACGTGCTCGGCGAGGTCGTGCTGCCCCTGTCGGGGGAACTGCGGGTGCTGCTGCTCGTGCTCGACGGCCTGTCCACGGGCGTGGCGCGGGAACTGCTCGCGGACCTGTCGTCGCGTGGCTGGGTCGAGCACACGCTCGCTCCGGCTCGGCCGGTGCTCGCGGCGCTGCCGTCGGTCACACGGGTTTCGCGGACCAGCCTGCTGTGCGGGCGGCTCACCGACGGCACCCGGACCCACGAACGCGCCGCCTTCGACGAGCGGGGCTGGCCGCTGTTCCACAAGAGCGACCTCACCACGGCCGGTGCCGGCGACGCCCTCGCGCCGAAGGTCGCCGACGCGATCCGGAGCGGCACTGCAGTGGTCGGGGTCGTGGTCAACACCGTCGATGACGCCCTTGACAAGGGGGGGCGCACGCCGTGGACGGCCGACTC
>NZ_CAAAFT010000223.1:7360-22231 GCF_900634765.1 Candidatus Protofrankia californiensis
GGTGGATCGCCTCCTTGACCTGCTGACCGTCGCCCACGAATCCGACCGCGTCGTCCTCCTGGTCAGCGACCACGGGCACGTCCACGAGCGCGGTTCCCGGCTGTCGGCCGACGACAGCGGCGGAGCCCGGTGGCGATCGTCGGCGCAGCCCCCCGGGGATGACGAGGTCGAGCTGACCGGCCCGCGCGTGTTGCTGGGCAACGGTCGGATCGTCGCCGCCTGGAACGAGCGGCTGCGTTACACCGACATCCGCAACGGCTACCACGGCGGCGCAAGCGCCCAGGAGGTCGTGATCCCGCTCGCGCTTCTTGGCCGTGCCGAACTCGGGCTGCCCGGTTGGACGCCCGTCCATCATGCCGCGCCTGCCTGGTGGGTGGAGGCCGCCTCCGCCCCGGCTGCGGCCCGCACACCGAAGCCGTCCCCCCGAAGGGGCAAGCCCGCCGCACGTGCAGTGCCGGCGGAGTCATCCGCCCCCGCGCTGTTCGACGCCTCCGCGCTGTTCGACGCCTCCGAGGTGGTCGCGGACACGTGGGTCGAGCGGGTGCTCGGCAGTGACGTGATGGTCGCGCGGCTGGCACGGATGCGCCGCGGGACCATGCCCGCGGACCGGCTCGTGGCACTGCTGCGGACGCTCGACCAACGCGGCTGTGCCGCCACCCGGGCGGCGGTGGCCCGCGCGCTCGACGTGCCCGAGGTGCGCGTCGGCAGCCACATCGCGGCTGCGCAGCGGGTACTCAACATCGACGGCTATGAGGTGCTGAGAATCGACGGAGATACCGTGCGGCTCAATGCGGCTCTGTTGAAGACCCAGGCCGGCCTGGCGTGATTTCGGACGCCGTCTCGTGACCATCTCCGAGCAGCGCCGCCAGGAGGTGGTTGACGCGCTTCGCCGGGGCACGGTGCCGCAACAGGGCCTCGACGTGCTGGCGGTCGGCCTGGACCGGTTCTCCTCGGCAGTCAGTGAGGATTTCGACCGGCTCGCACGCGGGCAGGCGACGTTCAGGGCGGTTCGCGGCGAGTACGGCGCGGGGAAGACATTCTTCACCCGGTGGCTCGCGGAACAGGGCAAGTGGCGCGGCTTCGCTACTGCCGAGATCCAGATCTCCGAGAACGAGACGCCGCTGCACCGGCTCGAAACCGTCTACCGGCGGCTCGCCGAACGGCTTTCGACGGCCGAGTTCGGGCCCAGCGCGTTGCGTCCGGTCGTCGACTCCTGGATCTTCGCGCTGGAAGAGGACGTCCTTGCCGGGGGTGAGGTCGGCGAGGACGAACTGGCGCGGGGAGCCGAGGATCTGTTGGAGCAGCGGCTGGCCGTTGTCGGGCGTGTCGCCCCGTCCTTCTCGGCTGCCCTGCGTGCCTACCGGCGGGCGGTGGCCGTGGGCGAGACAGCGGTCGCGGAGGGGCTGATCGCCTGGCTGGGCGGGCAGCCGCACGTGGCCGCGTCGGTGAAGCGTGCCGCCGGAGTACGCGGCGACCTCGACCATGACGGGGCGCTGGGCTTCCTGCAGGGGCTGCTCGCGGTCCTCACCGACAGCGGGCACACCGGACTCGTCGTCGTCCTCGACGAGGTGGAGACCCTGCAGCGGGTGCGCGGTGACGTGCGTGACAAGGCCCTCAACGCGCTGCGTCAGCTCATTGACGACGTGGACGCGGGACGGTTTCCCGGACTCATGCTTGTGATCACTGGAACTCCCGCGTTCTTCGACGGGCCGCAGGGGGCCCAGCGGCTCGCGCCCCTCGCGCAGCGGCTGCATGTCGACTTCCTGGCGGATCCGGCGTACGACAACCCGCGGGCGGTGCAACTACGGCTCCCCGGCTTCACCCGGGCATCGTTGGTGGATCTGGGCGGCAGGATCCGGGAGCTGTACAGTGCCGGCTGCGCCGAGCCGCAGCGAATCGCCGCGGCAGTGGACGAGGGCTACGTCGTCGCGCTTGCCGACACCGTGGCCGGTCAGTTCGGCGGGCGAGTCGGGGTCGCACCGCGCATCTTCGTCAAGAAGCTCGTCGATGTACTGGACCGGGTGGACCAGTTCCCGACCTTCGACCCGCGTCGCGACTACGTCGTACGGCTGGCCGCCGGCGAGCTCACCGACGCCGAACGGGCGGCCATGCCCACAGCACCGCAGCCGCCGCCGGCGACATCCGTTGACGACATCGACCTGCGGCTGTGAACAGCGCCTTCGCCGATCTGGATCCGGCTGTCCAGTATCACGTCGTGAACAGCCTGCGATGGCCTGCGTTGCGGTCGTTGCAGGAGGCGGCGATCCGGCCGGTGCTCGCAGGCCATGACGCGCTGCTTCTCGCGCCCACCGCGGGTGGCAAGACGGAGGCTGCGATGCTGCCACTGCTGTCCCGGATGGCCGGAGAGGGCTGGCGTGGGCTGTCCGTACTGTACGTCTGTCCGCTGCGGGCCCTGCTCAACAACCTCGAACCACGACTGTCCGCGATGTGCGGATGGCTCGGCCGGCGGGCCGCAGTGTGGCATGGCGACGTACCTGACTCGGTGAAGCGTCGGCTGGCCGCTGATCCACCCGAGGTGCTGCTGACCACGCCCGAGTCGATCGAGACGATGCTCCTCTCGGCACGGGTCGATCATCGGTGGCTTTTCGTCGACCTGCGCGTCGTCGTTGTCGACGAGGTACACGCGTTCGCTGGTGACGACCGTGGCTGGCACCTGCTCGGGGTGCTGGCGCGACTCACCCGGCTCACCGGTCGCCCCATACAGAGGGTGGGCCTGTCCGCGACCGTCGGAAACCCGGACGCGCTGCTCGACTGGCTCGCGAACGGATCAACCCGGCCACGCACAGTCGTCAAGCCTGCTGATGATACGAGCGCACCGTCGGGCCGGGCGATCGGTGCGGAGACGACCGCTGTGGAGGCGGTCGGCGCTGGGACAACCGCTCCCGAGGTCGGGCTCGACTACGTGGGCTCGGTCGGCAACGCCGCGTTGGTCATCGCCCGGTTGCACCAGGGCGAGAAGAGGCTGGTCTTCTGCGACTCCCGAAGCCAGGCCGAGGAGCTGACCGTCGCGCTGCGTGAGCTCGGCGTTCGGGTTCACGTGTCCCACTCGTCGCTGTCCAGGGACGAACGACGCCAGGCCGAGACCGCCTTCGCGACCTCGACCAACTGCGTCATCGTGGCCACGTCCACTCTCGAACTCGGGATCGACGTCGGTGACCTGGACCGGGTCATCCAGATCGGTGCCCCGGCAACGGTGGCCTCATTTCTCCAGCGTCTCGGGCGGACCGGCCGCCGCGCCGAAGTCCGGAGAAACACCCTGTTCCTGGCGACATCGCAGAACTCGCTCTGGCTCGCCGCGGCGCTCACGCTGCTGTGGCAACGCGGATACGTCGAACCTGTCATCCCGCCGGCGCTGCCGCGCCACATTGTCGCCCAGCAGATTCTCGGACTCATCCTCCAAGAAGGCCACCTCGTACGCCGCGACATCTGGGAATGGCTCGGCGCGCTCGCAGACATCCCGGGGGCGCAGGATGTGCTGGCGCATCTGGCCGCGTCCGAGTTCGTCATCGACTCCGGCGGGCTGGTATCCATCGGCCCCCGCGCGGAGGCGGAATTCGGGCGACGCTTCTTTCTCGATCTGACGTCGACGTTCACCAGCGAACCGATGCTGCAGGTCGTCTGGGGGCGCGGCACGCTCGGCTACCTTCCGCCCATCGCGCTCGCAGCCCGACCGGAGGACGGGCCGCGGGTCGTCCTGCTCGGGGGCCGGGCCTGGAAGGTCGATCACGTCGACTGGCGGAAAAAGCGGGTCTGGGTGGAGCCGAGCGAGCACCGCGGGCGCTCGCGTTGGAACAGCGACGGCCGTGCCATGCCCCACGCCTTGGCCCGCGCCCACCACGACGTGCTTGCCGGGCAGACAGCAGACATCACGATATCTCGCCGAGCTGCTGACGCACTCGACGAGCTACGGGAGAAATATTCATTCGTCAGCGACGAGCCGGGGGAGCGCACGTATCTCGTCCGGGACGCAGCCAAGGGACCGGTGTGGTGGACCTTCGCCGGGTTCGCGGCCAACTCCGCCCTGGCCGCCGGTCTCGGTGAACTGGTGGATCCGGACGCCGCGGTCGGGGATCTCCGCGTGCGGCTTCGGTCGCATGTCACGGCCGCGGATATCCGCAAGACGGTCGACCGGCGATCAGAGGAACTTGTCTTCGCCCGCCCGGCCATCGATGACGACGCGGTGGAAGGGCTCAAGTTCTCCGCGGCGGTGCCAGGTGAACTCGCCCAGGAGACCCTCGCCGAACGCCTCGCCGATCCGGCAGCTGTGCAGGCGTCCCTGCGGGCCACTATCCATGATGTTGCAGACGGTGGTCGCGATCCTGGTGCGGGCGGTGATCATTGAAGTGTCGGATGAACTCGTCGAGAACTGCGACGGCGTGACGCTCGTGGTAGATAGCACGGGTCGGTGGGTGGTGGGTGCCTGCCCGGGTGGAAGGTGCTGGTTGATGCGTCCTGGGGTGGCGCCCACCGGTAGAGCCTTCGGTCACGGAGCAGACCGTGATCCGTCTGGTGCGGCTGGCGAAGCCGTTCGTGTTCCTGCGCCGGTATCGGCATGTGCTGTTCGACGAGGCGTTCCAGGCCGAGCTCGCCGAGGTCTACCTCGACAGTCCCAAGGGGCAGCCACCGGTACCGCCAGCATCTGGCGTTGGCCCTGATCCTGCAGGCCTATACCGGCGCCTCGGACGATGAGGTGATCGAGGCGATGGTGATGGACCGCCGCCGCCACCGTCCAGATATGGATGAACAGCGAGGGCCACCGCCGCAACATCCTGGAATGCGGCACCACGCTGATCGGCGTCGGCTACGCCACCGGCGGCAGCTACCGCCACTACTGGACGCAGAACTTCGGCAAGCTCTACTGACGGCCGCTCCCGGACCGGTACCGGATCGGTTCCGGAACCGCCGCGCCGGCGTTCCTGCTGCCAGCGGGCTGGCGGTCCGGCAGCGACGACCAGGTCCTGCTCCTACCGGACGACGATCCGGACATCCGCGTCGACCTGGCGGCCCCCTGACGCCGGGCGGCCCGCAGGCGGTCGTGGGCTTACTCCCGCCGGCGGCGGAGCAGCCGGGTCGCGGACGACGCCCGGACGCCGGCCGCGTCGTACCGGAGGAGACCGGTGGGGCCGCCGGTCCCGTCCTGGACCGGGACGTCCTGCTGTTCCGCCGCCGCGCCAGCACCGCCGCCGCCTTGGCGCCGGTCACCAGGCGACCAGCCGGCCGCGGGCCGGGACCGTCCGCGGGCGGCGGCGGGACCGCCGTCGGGTGGATCACCATCTGGTCCAGCCGCTCCCACTCTTCGCCAAGAACGATTTTCCGTCGGATGAGAGGGGTGTTGTCGCACTGGTAAAGAATTCGTTATGAAAGCCGGAAATTGTAAGTATTCCCCCGCTTCGGGTTGCCGGGCATGCCTATCAGTGAGACGGTGAGACGGCATATCCAGATGGAGTCGAATCGTCCTTGTTGCGGTTCTGTGACTCGGGCGGCAGTATGTCGATACTGGATAGTTTTTTGAACGGGTGGGTAGGGGGTGAACGTGACAATGATAGAGTCCGACGAACCGAGCCCGGTTGCGGTCGTATTGTCCGGTGGGGGTGCGCGAGGTGCGTACGAGGTGGGGGTGCTTTCAGAGCTGCTGCCGACCCTGAAGGCGTGGGGACAGTCACCGAGTATCTTCCTTGGTACCAGTGCCGGCGCCCTCAACGCTGTGCTCTTCGCGGCCTATGCCGACGCGGCACCAGCAGACGCGGCCGCCGCTATAGCTGATATTTGGCGGAGGACGGGCAGAAGGCAGGTTTTCCGGCCGATCGTGCCAAGTCTTGCCCTTGCGGGTGTGCGCGACCTAGTAGGGCGTCTGACGGGTTCAGCGCCTCTCAGGAGCCTGCTGGATACGACACCTCTGCTCGCGACGCTCGAGAACCAGCAGGAGGTTTGGAGGGGCTTGCAGCGGAATCTCGGGAGCGGGACCGTAGAGGCGGTTGCCGTGGCAGCGACGCTGTACCCGGAGGGGCGTACAGTGGTCTTTGCCGACGGCCGCCGCGCAGCTGGTCTGCGGGACGATCCGGCTCGGAGTATCGACTATGTCCATGAAAACATAACGGCGGCGCATCTAAGAGCATCCGCTGCTATACCGGTGTTCTTTCCTCCGGTTTTCCTGTCACCCGCGATGCGGCGCGGTTGGTTTGTAGACGGCGGCGTCAGACTGAACGTGCCCATCAAGCCGGCTATTGCGCTGGGGGCCGATCGGGTGCTGGTGGTCGGCACGGAGCCGGTCCGCAACCCCGAGGTTCCAGTCGGTGGCCGTCCCGCTCAGAAGCCGGCGATTCAGGATTCCGCTGCTCTGATGTTGAAGGCTGTGCTCAACGACCCGATGGTCGAGGATCTCCTGAATCTACGCATGGTCAATGAGATCTTGGAGAATGCCGGGCGCCCGCCGGAGGGAATACGGGTCGGCGACAAGAGATACCGTACTGTCAGGTTCCGGTTCGTTGGACCCACCGTGCAGCGAAGCCTGGGCGTGGCCGCGGGAGACGTCCTGGCGAATCGCTTGGCCGGCCTGCGACCCCTGTTGGACCCGGAACTGGCACTTCTTCGTGCTCTCCTCGGCCCTCGACCGAGCAGCGACGATCTGCTCAGCTACCTGCTCTTCGAACCCGACTTCGTTGACGCGGCGATTCAGCTCGGCTCTGACGACGCGAAAAACCTTCTCAAGGCCGTTCTCTCTGCGCCGGCCCCGGCGGACATGTTCTGGATGACAACAAGCCTTCCGTAATGAAACAACTAACAACCAGAAAGGGTCGCGCAAAAGGGCGGTTCGAAGCTCCCCGAAAGTGCTGCGATCTGCGGCATCGACCTTGGGCAGGTAGAGTGTTCGACGTTGGTGGGACAGGTGATAGTTCAGGTCGCCGCGCAGGGCAGACGGAACGACACCGGAGCCGACGTAGCGGCGGGCCAGGAGCTTGACTTCGCCTCCACCTGCGTCAATGACGCTGGCCACATCTACCGTGACAATCGGGCCACCCAAAGTGATACACGTGTTGCCGAAGCCTATATACTGCCTACCAAAACGATTTCGTTTCATTTGGCGAGAATTGTGACATCGCCGCAGTGAGCAGTTTTCTTCCCGCATTCGGCGAGAAATCGAACATGGAGCGAGCGGTCGTCGGTAGCACGGTCTAGGCTCACCTGTGTCCGTTATTTGCTGTCCGCGACAGTTGAAGGAGGCTCTCCAGGGATTTGTCAAGAACGGTAAAGGTGCGGTCGCGTGTCTTTGTTGTCATATCCGCGCTAGGGAAGGCGGCCGTGTGACGTACGTAAGGCTGCGGTGACCCTGCTGGGAGCGAACCGAACACTGGACCGGCAGCGACGTGGCGTGGATCTGCTTCAACGGCAGCCAGGTCTGGAGGCCGGTCAGCACCCTCACTGACATCGAGACCAAGAACATTAACATTCTGACGGAGATTCGGAGAGAAGGAGCTTTGAGTTGTTGGTTGACCTCTTTGGCAGTCGACTGCTTGACGGGTTTGATGAGATATCTTTCTAAATAGGATAGAGGGGATTGAAATATGTCGCGTTTCGCACTGGCAACGCGGGAGCTCTCGGCTGGCGATTCCGGCCCGGACGTTACCAAGGTCCAGCGGTACCTGATGCGCTTCGGTCATCTCGCCGGACCCATTGACCAGGGCACGCTCGACCAGCCCACGCAGCGAGCGCTCCGCTCGTTCCAGTCCTTCGCCAGGGTGGAGGAGACCGGTGTCGTGGACCCGCCGACCGCCGCGGCACTCGAGAAGCCGCGTTGCGGAGTGCCCGACGTACCACCACCACCAGCAGTGTCCGGAGCACCTCCGTCGTTCGTCCTGCGTGGCTGCAACTACGAGGCCGATTTCCGTACCCTGACTTATGCATTCGTGCGCGCGACGCCGGACCTGCCGGGAACTCAGGAGAAGAACCCGGTCCGGTCCGCGTTCGCCACCTGGCAAAAAGAGATTCCCCTGGACTTCCAGGAGGTGGGCCTGCAGAACCGCCCGAACTTCACCGTGGGGTGGTTCGAGGGAGACCACGGCGACGGTGACCCGTTTGACGGAGTTGGAAACACGCTCGCGCACGCCTTCTATCCACCGCCGTGCGGAGGACCGCATGCCGGCAAGCTGCACTTCGACAATGCTGAACAGTGGACCTTGAGCGCGGGTTCTGGAGTGTTTGATACAGAAACCGTGGCTCTGCACGAGATCGGCCACCTTCTCGGGCTTGATCACTCTAATGAGCCCGGCGCTGTGATGAATCCATTTTATCCGGGGGAGCGGCGAAGCCTGACGCCGGATGACCTGGGCGGAACTCGATCGCTCTATGGCCGGCGCGGTTTGCCGCTCGACGTTCTCGTGCACGTTCAGGATATAGGCGACCTGGCGACCCGTGAGAACGAATTCGCCGGCACTCGCGGCGAGTCACGACGGGTGGAAGGTTTTCAGGTCGACTTTGCCTCGGCGGTCGACGGGCTCGGCATGCGCTACATGGCTCACGTCCAGGGCGTTGGTGACATGCCGTTCGTGTCCGTCGGGCAGTTTTCTGGTACACGCGGCCAGTCCCGACAGATGGAGGGATTCGCGATCGAACTTACCGGTCCGGATGCCGCAAACTTCGACGTCTTCTACATGGCGCACCTGCAGGGCAGCGGTGACACCGGGTTCTTCCAGAACGGCCAGTTCTGCGGCACGCGCGGGCAGTCCCGCAGACTGGAAGGAATTCTCGTCCGGATCGAAGGGCACTGAGCCTGGAGCTATCTATGAGTCTTGGGCGGCGGTGCGGGAGACGAGGTGCATGGCTCAGCACACCCACACTATGCGGTAGGGCCATGGCTGGATCAGGGGGAGAGCGCGATGACCACGGAACAGGCTCCGATGGGGCGGCGGAGCACCGCCAGGGACGGATGGTCCAACCGGTTGGAAACCTACGTCACCACCCACTTCGGCCCCGTATGGAATCTGGTCCAGAAGAGCAGACGGTTGCGGCGGGTGATCAATCGGGTCCTCGTTAACCGGGCAATTCTGAAGATGCCAACCCGGCCGAACCCGCTCAGTACGATGGCCCCCTACACATCATGGGCCTCGCTTACGGACCGCACGTTCGATAGTCGACACCTTCCACCGGCTCCGGAGGCAACGAGGGACGTTCCCGCGGTCGAACGAGTCGCCAAGCTGCTCGCGCGCAACGGCCCGGAAACGGTATGTTCGAAGTCCACGGTGTTGTTCGCCTATTTTGCTCAGTGGTTCACTGATGGATTTCTGCGCAGCGACCGCTCCGTCCCCAAGGATCCACGGAAGAACGCGTCGAACCATGAGATCGACCTCTGCCAGCTCTATGGGCTGACATCGGCTGTGACCCAGCTGATCCGCTCGGGTAAGGACGGTTTGCTCAAAAGCCAGCTCATCAACGGTGAGGAGTTTCCGCCCTATCTGTGCGAGAACGGTGTGATCAAACCGGAGTTCCAGGGGCTCGACGTCGTGGAGTTCAACGAGCTTACGGTCGAGCAAAAAAACAGGCTCTTCGCGATGGGCAGTGACCGGGTGAACACCCAGGTTGGCTTCGGATTGCTCAACGTCCTGTTCTTCCGGGAACACAACAGAATTGCCCGACTGCTGGTCGCAGAATACCCCCGATGGGATGATGAAAGAATCTTCTGCACCGCCCGGAACATACTGAACGTGCTGCTCATCAAGATAGTCGTCGGGGAATATATCAACCATATAGCGCCGTACCACTTCAAGTTTTTTGCCGATCCTACGGCATTCCCGAACGGGCCCTGGTACCGACCGAACTGGATGGCGATTGAATTCAACCTGCTTTACCGCTGGCACAGTCTAATTCCGTCCACATTCAACATCGGCGAACGGAAAATACCGGTTGGCGAGACCATGTTCAACAACGAGATCCTGACTAGTCGGGGCCTCGGCCCGATGTTCGAGGACGCCTCCAACCAGCCAGCCGGACGGATCGGACTCTTCAACACCGATGGGACCCTCTACGACATCGAGGTCCAAAGCATACTACAGGCCCGCGAGGTGCAGGTCGCATCCTACAACGACTACCGAGCCAACTGTCGCTTTCCCCGGGTGACCGACTTCAATCAGATATCAGCTGATGCGAGGGTGCAGCAGGCCCTGCGTGACCTGTACGGAACGGTCGACCGCATCGAGTACTACGTAGGCATCTTCGCCGAAGATCTGCGTCCCAACTCAGCGCTACCACCGCTGATGGGGAGGATGGTCGGCGTCGACGCGTTCTCGCAGGCCCTCACCAACCCGCTGCTCGCCTCCCGGGTGTTTAATGAACAGACCTTCTCGCCACTGGGGATGGCGATGATCGAGGCCCCGACACGCCTCTCCGATCTGGTCCAGCGCAACCTCCCACCCGGCGCGCCACAGTACTTTGTCAGCCTCACGCGCCGGGATTGGCGGCGCTCTCCCGGCTAACTACCAGTAATCTTGTCCGGTTAGCCTCGGCTATTCGTGCGCCCAGCAGACAGGAGGTGACGCCGTGTGAGCGGCTGGTCTGCCTGTCATAAGCTTGTCGTCGCCTGCCGGTGGGAGTCCGGTCCGGGTAGCTGTCAGGAGGCCCGGTAGCAGGCTGGCGGCTCGGTCTGGAAACGGGCCGGGTCGAAGCCCAGCGTCAAAAGCCCCTGTGGGGGAAGCAACTGAGCGGTCCGTAGCGTGAAGCGAAGCCTGCCGCGTCGTTAGAGGCCCGCTTTCGGGTGGGGACAGGGAGTGCCGAGCCGCGGAAATCACGGTGAAGGCCACGGAAGCGGTGTCGATCCTGGAGGTTCAGCCGCGAAGGACTCCCCGGCGTATGGGGCTCGGAACGTTCAGAAGGTGGCGGCGGGAACTGGGGAGGCCCTCCCCGGCCGATCGTCCCAGCCCCAGCACACCGCAGGTCAGGCACAGGGCCCGGCATGGCGGTCCGGCCGCCGGGCGGGTCGGCCGGGCGCTGCGCCGGCTGGTGGGCTCCATGCTGGGGTACGAGGTCGACTCGGCGGCGCTGATCGCCCGACGCAAGCCGTGGCACGGTGATCCGCTCGCCAGGCGGGTCGGTCGGGCGCTACGCGAGTTGGTGGGCTCCTCGGTGGCACACGAGGTCGACCAGGCGACGCTGGTCGCCCAACGTGTCCAGCAGCCGATCACGACCGGCCGGCGGATCGTGGTCACCAGTATCCGAGGCGGCGCGGGCAAGACTACAGTGTCCGCACTGCTTGGCACCGCGTTCGCGCACTACCGGCACGATCGGGCGCTCATCGTGGAGGCTGATCCGGGGTTGGGCACCCTGCCCGTCCGGGTCGGTGCGCCCGCGGCCCGCTTTCCCCTTGGCGACCTGGCCAGGATTGTTGCCCCTTCGATGCCGTTCGAGCAGATCGCCGAGCACCTGGTCGCGTTACCCGACGGCTGCTGGCTGGTGCCCGTCGGCCAGACCCAGGTCGATCCGGTGGTCTACCAGTCCGTGGCGATGACCCTGAACCGGTACTTCGCGATCACTGTGGTGGACTGCGACACGATGCCGAGCGAGCTGGCCCGCACCGTGCTTGCCGGGGCGCATGCCACGGCTCTGGTGGCGCCGGCCACAGCGGAGGGCGTGGTGACGACACGCAAGATGCTGACCTGGTTCCACCCGGAAGCGCTGGCCAGGACCGTGATCGTCCTGACGGCCACCGCACCCCATGTGGCCGTCAACCTCGACGAGGCGGCCGCGCGCCTGCGGGTCGGGGGCGCGAGCGTGCTGACCATCCCCTACGACCGGCACCTGGCGGCAGGCGGAAAGATCCAGGCGTCGCTGCTCGCGGAAACCACCCGGGAGCGTACGACCCGGCTGGCCGCCGAGCTGCTCGACCGGGCCGTTCGCAGGTGACGACACGTCCAACGGTGCACCCGTCCCGTCCCGAGTCGAGTCGAATGCTCCGTGGGGCCGGGGTGGCGTGTCAGGATTGCCCGTTTCGGGGTGTGCCGGGAGCTCCACCACCGGTCTCCACGCGCAGCGGCGGCCCGATCGCGAGGCGCGCGCCCGGTGTCCGACCAGCACCCCAACCAATCTTGTCGCGGTAGCTGCCGAGCAGACCGGTCGCGACCAGATGGGTCTCGTCACGGAGTCGGGATCCCGGCGGGAGCGGGTATGACGTGGGCGCCACGAACAGTGCGTCAACCGGACAGTACGCCTCGCACATGAAGCAGGTCTGGCAGTCGTCCTGCCGGGCGATGACGGGAACGCCGTCATCGCCCCGGTCGAACACATTGGTGGGGCAGGTCCGGATGCAGCGGTCACACGTGATGCACCGGTCCCGCGACACGAATTCGATCATGATGCGACCGCCGCGGTCAGCGCGGATTCGGGAGCCACCCAGACCTCGTCAAGGCCTGCGGTGACGAGCCGGTAGTGCTGGGAGTCGTCCAGGTTCGGGAAGTCCTCCCGCTTGTGCATGCCCCGGGATTCGGTTCGGGCCAGGGCCGCGGCGTACATCCAGCGGGCGTGCGCGACCATTGCGGCCGCCTGCCGGGCACGCATCACCCCGTCGGCATGACCGTGCAGGGACTGCCGCAGCCTGGACCAGGTGTCGTCAAGCGCAGCCAGAGCCGGGGCGAGCCGGACGCCGTTGCGCAGGTAGTTCTTCTCGTACGGGTGGACCTCCGCCTGGACGGCGCGAACCACCTCCCGATGCTCGTCGGCCGGGCCGGGAGTACCGGTGGGCCGCAGCCCGGCCCCACCCGCCGGCACGACCGGGCGGCGCTGGGCCGATGGCGACAGCGAACCGGCGTACCGGGCGGCGGCGCGCCCCGCCCACGTCCCGGACGACAGTGCCCATGCCGAATTGTGGCTGCCGCCGCCGGTGAAGCCGCCGCAGATCAGTTCGCGGGTGGCGGCATCTCCCGCCGCGTACAGGCCGGGCACTGTCGTGGAGCAGCCGTCACCGACGATCCGGATGCCACCTGTGCCGCGGACCGTGCCCTCCAACAGCAGCGTCACGGGGAACCTCTGGGTGAACGGGTCGATTCCCATCCGGTCGAAGGGCAGGAAGAAGTTGGGCTGGGCCAGCCGCATCGCCGCTGCCACCTCGGCGTCGGCGTGGTCGAGCTGGCAGAACACCCGCTCCGTCAGCAGCGCACGGGCGATCACCGAACGGCCGCGCTGGCTGCCGGCCCCCTCCAGAACGCTGCCGTCCTCGTGAAAGAACGTGCCATAGGTGTAATAGGCGGTTTTGGTGACCGACGTGAACTCGGGTGCGATGGCGTACGCGTTGGAAAACTCCATGCCCGACATCTCGGCACCGGCCTCGGCGGCGAACAGCGCCCCGTCACCGGTGTTCACGTCGCAGCCGAGAGCCCCGCTCAGGAACGCGCAGCCACCGGTTGCCAGGACCACCGCACCGGCCCGGACCCGGAACGCCTCGTCGCGCTGGCGTCGGTATCCGGCGGCACCGGCGACCGTGCCGACGCCGTCAACGAGAAGCTCGCTGACCGGGCTGTGGTCGAGAATGCGTACACCGGCCCGCTGGACCCGGATCCGCATCCGGCGCATGTACTCCGGGCCCTGCAGCCCCCGGCGTATCTGCTGGCCGTTGTCGTCGACCGGGAACGGGTAACGGCCGACGTCCGCCAACTCGTTCATGCCCTCGAATGTCCGGTCGAGGACCCGGGCCATCCACCGCCGGTCGGCGAGATGGCCACCGAGTCCTTCCCTGCTGGCCATGGCCTGCTCGCGCTGTGCCGGGTAAGGGGGTACATACCAGACCCCCGTGCCGCTGGCGGCGGTCGCGCCGCTGGTGCCGCAGTAGCCCTTGTCCGCGAGGACGACGTCGGCACCGGCGCGGGCGGCCGTGAGCGCAGCCCAGGTGGCCGCGGGGCCACCACCGACGACGAGGACGTCGGTGGTCAGGTCGACGGCCTCGGGCGCGGGCATGGCGGGACGGGAGCCGTTGGTGGTGTTCGCGGTCACGCGGACCTCCTCGTGCTGGTGAACCGGCTCAGGATGGCGAGGTGAGTTGCCAGGACGAGACGTCGACCGTGTTCTTCGCGAGCTTCTCGGCGGAGAGGAACCGCGCGGTCGAGGTGAGCAGGGCAAGACCCTCGGTGGTGAAGGGCTGGGTCGAGTAGGAGTCGAGCGGGTCGATCTCGCGCGCTTCGGCCGCGGACAGGCCCAGCACCCCGGCGTCGAAGGCGTAGTAGGCGTCCGGGTGGGCGGTGATGTCGATGACCGCGGCCGCCCTGGCCTTGTTCCACACCGCGGGCAGGTCGGGATGGGCCGCGATCAGCTTCTCGGTGGCTATCGTTACCGAAGTGCCGTACAGGTCGTGGTGGCTGACGGACGCCTTGTCGATGACGGGAATGCCTTCGGCCGCCAGACGCGGGCCGATCTGCGCCGGCGCCGCATACGCGGCGATGTCGCCACGGACCAGGGCGGCCTGCGCGTTCGGCGTGTAGAGGTTCGAGACGGTGACCTTGTCCCGGATCCCCGCCTGGTTCAGCACGTCGAGCAGATAGCGGTACATGTAGCTGCCGACCTGGGTCGCCACGGTCTTGCCGGCAAGGTCCTTGATGCTCGTCGGGCCGCCGCTCTTCTGGGCGAACAGCCAGGTGTCCAGGTTGATGCGGGTCTGGTTCACCAGCCGGGCGTCCAACCCGGCCGCCCTGGCGACGAGGGCGGGTGTATCACCGAGAATGCCGACGTCGACGGAACCACCCAGCATGGCCGCGGCCAGCTTGGGGCCGTTGTCGAAGGACACCCACTCGATGTTCGTCACCCCGGCGGGCGTCAGCGCGGTGACCAGTGAACCGTTGTTCTTCGCCCAGCCCTCGGGACCGCCGAGGTTCGATCCGG
>NZ_CAAAFT010000223.1:22935-23587 GCF_900634765.1 Candidatus Protofrankia californiensis
CCGAGATGAAACCCACCCGCAGCGTGAACGACTGGCGTGATGTTTCACCACTCGCCGTGGTGGAGCTCCCGCATCCGCTGACGGCCGTAACAAGACCGACGACCAGAATTGCGGCGGTCAGCAGCCGATGAACACACGAGCGGTTTCCCACTGTTCTCCTCGTTCTTGTTCTTTTCCGCGGGTATCGGCTCGGCACGGTGTCGTCGCCCACTCTCAGGTACCGCTGATATCCGGGAATGGCGACAGCACCCCTTTCACGACATCCCTTCCGGGGGAGTCGTCGTACGGCAGGGGAAATGGTCCGTAATCAAGACGGAGCGATGGTGAAAGCCGCTCGACGCGATCCACGGCACGACTTCACGCATGACCTGGGCGCTGTCGTCCGTGAATGTCTGGTCACCGTGGGGGAGGACAGGTGCGTCGAGGATTTCACCAGCGCCTGACCAGGTGTCAACACGGACTGAAGATCTGAAACAGGCTCTAGAACACGCCGCCCGCCAGGCCGGCTGTCAGCGACAGCGGCTTGTCCAGGCCCGTGCGAAGTCAATCCAACGACGTCGCGTCAGATTCCTGCCTGCCAGCACATGCGGATTATTGGTCGGCTCCAGCAGAAGTGTCAAGAAATTGCCTCTCCGTGACGATCCTGACACAA
>NZ_CAAAFT010000223.1:23819-26476 GCF_900634765.1 Candidatus Protofrankia californiensis
CCGTCCGCCGGATCGGTCATAATACCGTGAGGATGTCGCCGACGATGCGTCGACCGCGCGGAGGCAGTCGCTTTTCTCGCGGAGAACCGCTCCGCCAACGGCGTGAATCTCAGGATCGACGGTGGTGAGCCGTTCGCCTGTTGGTCAGCTCGTGGACCAGCCGATCGCTTCGCTCGAGCTCGCTCAGCAGCCGCCACCGCAGTGGATGTCCCACCAGCCGCAGGACGCTTTCCGCATACGTCGCCGCGGCCGTCGCCCGCCGGATCGAATGCGACAGCCTCAACGAACTCATCGCGGTCGCCGAAGCCGAAAACGGACCGGATCACCGACGAGGAGATCCAGGCCAGGCGGGACGCCCTGCTGCAGGCCCGGCAGCAGCAGGGTCCCTCCGAGATCGCGCGCTCTTCGGCTAGCTAGAATATCTCGATACTTGAGATTTTCCACAGGTCGCTCTGGCGTTCCAGGATCAGCCCGATGTGCGCGGGGCCACCGTCGGACTGCCCCGCCGACGAGCTTTTCGCGGCCTGGTCGGCCAGTACCAGCACTTCGGCGCGGTCGCCGTTGAGCGCTGTCACACCAACGGAGCGGACAGTCGTGGTGACGGTGACGCTCTGCGCCGGAGCCTGCTGCTGCAGCAGCGGTCGATAGAGGCGTTCGTACTGGTCGGTCGCTCGTCCCGTCAGAGAATCCTTGGCGGCCTGCTCGGTGGCGGCAATGTTGCTCGGGTTGACCGTGAAGACCGTCTCCACAACCTTGCCGATATTCTCGATCATGGTTGTCGTGGCGGTGGAATCGACGAAGGCGTCGTTGGTCGACAAGGCATGATGGCCGGCCCTGTCCGCATGGATACTCAAAGCGACGGCTGCTGTGACCACGACCGCCAGGCCGATCGTGAGTGCCACGAGAACCTGGAGGCGGGCGAGAGTGGGAACAGCGGGCGCGGCGGATTGCGCCGGCTCGTCGTCATCGGGAGATGCCGGCTCCTCGAGCGGGTCGCCGGTGGCGACCGCGGTGTCGTCGTCCGCCGTCGGTTTTCCGGTCGCCGGGTCCATAGCGAGTAGATCGGAGCCCTCGCCGTCAGCGGACGCGTCGGGTGTGGCCGAGGTGTCCTTGGTCCCGTCGGCGACATCGGGGCCAGCGACATCGGGGTCGCTGCCGCGTCGTCGGTGAGAAGACCGCCGTTCCGGTGCGAGCGGACGTGTCGCGGTCTTGCTGGTCTTGGAACGGTGAACGGATGTCACAGCAGCGTCCTCATGATCATAAATCGGCTCGGCGGTGTCATCTCCCCACCGGGACCGCCTGTATTGAGCTGAGCTTCCAACCCGAGGCCGTCCGTGTCACGTCGCCTGTGAGACGTGTACGTTCGGTTGTCGCTGGTTGTCCGTCGGGAACCGAGCGGATCTCGATGACCACGATCACCTTGGCCGTGCCGGCGGAGTGATCGAACGTGTTGAGGCCGGACTGGATGAGTCGAGCGGTGTTGACGGTCTTGGCATCGGTGATCGTTTTGGTGATCTGTGTGCGCTCCTGCCGGACCTTCTCCTGGAGCGGGCTCGTCGAGGCACTGGCCCAACCGTCCAGGTTCTCCTCTGCTCGGCGGTAGTCCACGGTGTTGAATACGATCATGCCGTCCTGCCCGGCGGTCATCGCGGCATCGCGGTCGGCCGTGAACGCGGCGTTCGCGGCGGCGTCGGATCTCGTCGCCGCCCACCAGCGCCAGCCCTGCCAGAGGCACATGGCCAGACCGATGACGAGCAGGCCCGCGAGGGCTCGGCCCGCGACCAGGCGTGCACGGGGATGACGTAACGGCCCGTCGGCGCGGCGGGCGCGGCATTGGCGGTGGGCGCGGTGGGTGCGGCCGGAAGCCTGTGCCGGGTTCGCGCCGGTCTCAGGGAGGTCACTGGCTTGGTCCCGCTGTTGGTCCCGCTCCTGTTGGACGGCGTTCTCGTCTCCAGCGTCCTGATCGTGACCTCCAGCATCCTGGCCGTGGCCCTCAGTGTTCTCGTTGCCGGCAGCCTTCCGCGCAGTCAGTCGAAGCGCCATGACCGATGAAACCTCCTCCTTGGCCGGCGATCGTGCTCCCGATCGCATCGACCTGTTCAGCCGGCGTCATTTCGACGTCGCATCTTCGCATGCCGGAGTTCACTGTCCGTCCGGGACGGCGGATCCTGAAAGTAGCCGGTCCGCACGTTCACGGAATCTCCCTTGTGGAGAAGTTCTGCCCTTCGAAGGGGTGACTGCCGACGATGCGCGAGGAGCCGGGGGGCGGAGTCCACTTCGGGCTTGGACACCGGTGGGTGTCGAAGGGCCTTCGTGTGATCGAGAACCTGGCTGCCTGTCCGGAATACCCCCGTCGGGTAGCCGTTTTCCTCCCGGGGGATGAGGATGGACATGTGTTCTCGTTCTATCGTCGAATATCACGATCTCCAGGGGCGGCATGACCTGACTCCCACCTCGTCATCGCTGTCAGTCCACTACTGACAGCGATGATCAGAGTTTCGGGTCACGATCGGCGTCGCCGCTTGTTCCGTTCTTCCGATCGAGGGATTCCAAAGAGTACTCGGTGTATCTGTGGGGCCTTCATCGCGGTGGAACGGAAGGGACGGGAAGCATGCCCACAGCTCCGATAAGCCATCCCCTCAACGCGACGACGCAGA
>NZ_CAAAFT010000223.1:26578-37586 GCF_900634765.1 Candidatus Protofrankia californiensis
GCACTCTCACGGTCCCCCGGCATGCGCGACGCCGTCACCTCCCTCGACATCCCCCAGCCGGTCTGGGTGTACGGCGGCTATGTGACCCGCTACGGTGCCGTCGCGGTGTCCGTCGTCCAGCAGATCAACCGCGGGATGTCACGGAGGGCTCTCTACGCGTGGACGGGCAGTGGAGTTCCTGGCTTCGTGCACCTTCGAAATGATCGACATCAACGGGGCGCGTATGAACACCGGGGACCATATGTGCTTCGCATCTTCGAGTACCCCCTCATCATCGGGGTTCTCGAGGCCGCGCAGGTGATCTGCTTCGGCGTGGCAGCAGCTCACCTGCGTCGGCGTGCGGTGGGTGCCGCGCCGTTTCTCGGCTTGTGCGTCGTGTTTCCGTTTACCGGCCTGGTCGCTTTTGGCTCCGTAGTGAACATTGTGTTTGCGTTGGCTCTTGTTTGGCGTGCAGTGCGACTTCTCCCGGGGGCGCCACCCGTCTCGGCTGGCGCGAGTCACTCCGACAGGCAGGTGGACCGGCCGTTCGTGCACGTGGAAGCGTGGCGTCGTCCGGTAGAGCCGCCAGCCGTGACAACCTTACGAGGTTACGAGAGCCGTCTTTACGAAAGTCGTCGCCTGCCCCGATGCTGTTCACCTGGCACCTCGGGAAGGCGTGCCGTCGGGACAGCCGCCGGCACGACGCGTCCGGGCCGCAGGGCCGAGCTTGCCTGCCCGGCAAGGTTGGCCACCACCGTCCCACCCCAACGGGTAGGTCATTTCCTCCCGGGGGATGTCGCGGCTGTGGTCGCCACTGGAATAGGTTCATGACCCAACAAAGATCCAATCCATGTGGTGAATCTGACATGGTAAGGTTCCTCACTCCTGTGAGTGCCGAAAGCGATGGGAACCCCTTCGACGACGGCGCGGCGGGTCTGCGGACGTGGTACACCGCCAAGCTGATGCAGGGAGACAGATGACGCACCAGGTTGTGACCAGGCCCAGCCGCCACCGTCCACGTTCTCGTCCCACTGCCTCGAGTATTATGATCAAGCTCCCGCCGCTTCTTCAGCGGGTGGTCGTCGACGTCGGCCAGAGCGGGCAACTGCTCGTGCAGCTGGTGTCCACGGCGGTGCGGCAACCGCGCGGGTACTGGGGAGAGACCCGCGACGAGATGTATGCGATGTTGCGCTTCTGTTGGTTATCCTGCACGCTCGCCGTCGGTGGATTCTGTTTTCTGATCGGCAACTACGCTTACAACATCCTCACGCTGCTCGGTGCGCAGAACCGTCTGGGGACCTTCTTCGTCTTCGCCAGCGCTCGCGAGATCTCCCCGTTCTGCACGGGTATGGCAGTGGCCGGGGTAATGGGCACCGCCATGACTGCCGACCTGGGGGCGCGGCGTATCCGTGAGGAACTCGACGCGCTGAAGGTCCTCGGTATCGATTCCATGCGTGTTCTGGTGCTTCCGCGGGTCATCGCTATCACCGTGATGACCGCCGCTTTCAATATTGTGGGTGTCGCTGTCGGCGTGGTCATGGCGATGATCTCCGCAACCGTGATCGGCGAGACCTCCGCGGGCTCCTTCTTCTCGGTCTTCCTGTCGAACGTGACGGTGCCTGAACTGGTCGGCACGGTCGTAAAAACTATCCTGATCGGATTTTTCATCGGTATTGTGTGCGCGCAGAAGGGTCTCAACGTCCGAGGCGGCCCGGAAGGTGTCGGTCGCGCCGTCAACGAGGCTGTCGTGCTCTGCTTCGCGGCTGTGTGGGTCATCAACTTCGTGGCCAACGCAGTGATGCTCGGTCTCAATCCTGAGATGTTGGTCAACCGGTGAAGGAAGGTCCGGCTGTGACGGTGACCTCAGACAAGACGTCCGCGTCGGCGACGAAAACCGTGTCCGTCGGCGGTGGAGGTTCAGCCACGGACGCGTATGGCAGCGGTCAGTCGCTCCTTCCGGACCTCGGTGAGGCCGTCGTCTTCGCGGTTCGCGCGTTCCGTTATATCCCGAATACTCGTCGTTACACGTCGGAGGTTTTCCGGCAAACCGGGATCATCATCCTGTCCAGCTCGGGGATCATCTGGTTCATGATGGCGATGCTTGCCGCGGAGATCTCGCTGGAGGGGCACTATCTGCTGCGCCAGCTCGGCGCGGGCGGATACACGGCCGTGTTCACCGCAGTATCGGACTACACCGTGGCGCCGGAAATGTGGGGCTGGATTCTGGCGGCCAAGGTCGGTTGTGGCCTGGTCGCCGAACTCGGCTCGATGCGGATCAGCGAGGAGATCGACGCGCTGGAAGTGATGGGCCTCGACTCGATGGCCTACCTGGTCAGCGCACGCCTGCTCGCCGTCCTCATCGTCACCCCTTTCATGTTCATCGCCGGTACCGGAATCATGTACGTCGTCAACTACGTGCTCAATGTTCATGTGTTCCACAGCGTGACCCAGGGTGCCTATCTGTCCGTTTTCTGGACGTTCCTCACCCAGACGGACGTGCTGTTCTCGCTCGTTGCCGGCGGCATCATGGGAACGATGATCGTACTGATCGGCTGCTATTACGGATACACGGCGAGCGGCGGCCCGGTCGGGGTGGGCAAGAACACGGCGAAGTCGATGGTGATCAATTTGATCATCGTTAGTGTCGTGGGCGCGATCTTTCAGCAATTGTTCTTCGGCGGCTTCACCCGTGCCCCCATCGGGAACTAGGCGTTCACCATGCAGAGGATGCCCCATACCCGCCTATCGTGGTCTCCCTTACGCACTCCCGGAAAGGAAGCCTCATGGCAGCAAGTAACGAGCTCGTAGACGACGCCGCAGAGAGCCGGTCGTCGACCGTCGGAGGCGCAGCGACCGCCGGCGGGCAGTACGCGGTGGCTGCGCCGGAACCGCGGCAGACCGTGCAGATCCGCGATGTCCACAAGTCGTTTGGCTCGTTCGACGTGCTGACGGGGCTCACGCTCAACTTCGTTGACGACGCGATCACCACCGTTCTCGGGCCGTCGGGTACCGGCAAGAGCGTTCTCCTGAAGCATATCGTGGGCCTGCTCGAACCCGATCAGGGTGAGATCATTGTGTTCGGACAGAACATCTGGAATATCACCGAACATGAACGACAGGAGATCCGCAAGAGATTCGGTGTACTATTCCAGGACGGCGCGCTGTTCGGATCGATGAACATTTTCGACAACGTCGCCTTTCCGCTCCGCAAGCATACGGACAAGCGTGAGTCGGAAATTCGCGAAATCGTGATGTCGAGGCTCGATGAGGTTGGTCTCACGCGGGCTGTCAGCAAGACTCCGGGCGAGGTTTCCGGTGGTATGAAGAAGCGTGCGGGTTTCGCCAGGGCGCTGGTCCTGAACCCCAGCGTGGTGATGTTCGACGAGCCGGACTCCGGGCTGGACCCGGTACGAACCAGCCTGCTCAACGACCTGATCCTCAAGGTGCACGCCGAGCATGGTGGCACCTACGTTCTGGTCACACACGACATCCGCACCGCGCGTAAGGTGAGCGACTACGTCGGAGTGCTCTGGAAGGGCAAGCTGATCCACTACGGCGAGACCGAGGAAGCATTCAACTCCGACATGCCGTTCGTGCGCCAGTTTCTGTCGGGTTCATCCGCGGGACCGCTGGGGATGGACTGATCATGCTTCGACGGAGATTATTAATCGTGGCCCTGGTGGTCGCTGCGGTCGGGGCTTACGTGCTGATGGATTCAGACAGCTACGAGGTCAAATTAGTGATGCCCTCGGCGGCCCAGCTCGCCGACGGATCGCCGGTCTGGGTCAACGGTGCCAAGGCGGGTTCGGTGCAGTCCCTGGAGGTCAAGGACGGCAAGGCCCTCGTCACCGTCTCCCTCACCGGTGACTACGCGCCTCTGCACGACGGCACGACCTCACGGGTCGAGTGGAACTCCGCGCTCGGCGAACGCATGTTGACGCTGTATCCGGGACCGGGGGAGAACGCGACGATCCCCAAGAACGGCCTCGTCAAGGGCCAGTCCCTCCAGATCGAGGTCGATCAGGTGCTCGCCGCGCTCGACCAGCCGACCCGCGACAAGCTCACCTCGCTCCTGAAGGAACTGAACCAGACGGTGGATGGTCGGGAACCGGATCTCGCCGCGACGCTCAAGAGCGCCGGATCGAGCGTGCAGGCGCTGGGTGAGGTCCTGCAGGCGGTCGGACGCGACGGTCCGGCGATCCGTTCGCTGGTCACCCAGCTCCAGCAGATGGTCTCGGTGGGCGCTGATCATCGCCGGGACATTGCCGCGGTGGTCGGTGACCTGACCAGTCTCACCGGCGCGGTCGCCGGCCAGCAGCAGCAGCTCTCCGACAGCCTCAAGGAACTGCCGTCGACGTTGCAGACCGCGAAAGGCACCCTTGACCGGATTCCCGCGGCGGGGGAGCCGACCATCGCCCTGCTGCAGGATCTCAAGCCCGCCACCGGCAGGCTGCCGTCGATCGCCAGGAATCTCAGTCCGGTGCTGACGGAGCTGCGTCCCGCTGTCGCCGATCTGCGTCCGACGCTGGGGTCGGCCCAGGCGCTGCTCCAGGAGACGCCTGGGTTGATCGACGTTGCCCACGGTGTCGTCCCGCCCGCTACGCAGTTCGTGCGCAGCATCCAGCCCGCCGTCTCCTTTCTCCGCCCCTACACGCCCGAAGGAATTGGGATGTTGCATAACTGGGGGCAGGCCTTCGCGCCCTACGACGGGGAGGGACACGTCTGGGCGGGCCTGCTCGCGCCGGGTACCAACATGATCGACGAGAGTCTCGTGCAGCCACCCGGGTCGCGGCGTGATCCCGAGCCGTACCCTGGCCAGCCGGTCGGACAGTCGTGGGTTGATGCGACCGGAAGCGGGATGCGATGAGCACCAGCCGCTTTGGCCGTAAGCGGATTCTCGTCATCGCAGCGGTGCTCGTCGTCGCCGCGACGGCAGGCGGTGTCGCGATGGCCTCGGACAACGACGACGTCGTCGTGACCGCGGTGTTCGCCGACGCCAGTCCCCTCGTCGCCGGCAACGTGGTCAAGTCGGCGGGTGTGGAGGTCGGCACGGTCAAGTCCATCGCGCTGGAAGGCGGCCGCGCGAAGGTGCGGATGGCCTTGGACCGCAGCGTGCTGCCCCTGCACAACGACGTCCGCGCGACCATCACCACCCAGGACCTGCTCGGCGAGCGGTTCATCCGGCTGGAACGCGGATCGCCGTCGGCGCCGGTGCTGCCCGAGCCCGCGGTCATCGCGCAGACCCAGACCAACCGTGTCGTGGACCTGCAGGACGTGCTCAACGCCGTTGACACGCCGACCGCGACAGCCCTCGGCTCGCTGCTGACCACAAGCGGTGAGGGTCTGAAGGGGCAGGGCAAGCAGGCCGCCGGCGCGATCGCCGCGCTGGAACCCGCGATGACGCAGGCCCGTGACCTCGCCGCGATCCTCGACGAGCAGAACGCGTTGCTGACCAAGCTGGTGGACAACGCCCAGCCGGTGGCGAGCGCGCTCGCCACCGACGACGGCCAGAGTCTCGACCGGCTGGTCGGTTCGGCCACCGACACCCTCGCCACCGTGGCGGCCAACCGCAAGGCCCTGCAGGACTCCCTGGTCCGCCTCCCCGGGACCATGGCCAGC
Organism: Candidatus Protofrankia californiensis; assembly: GCF_900634765.1. Lineage (NCBI taxonomy): Bacteria > Bacillati > Actinomycetota > Actinomycetes > Frankiales > Frankiaceae > Protofrankia > Candidatus Protofrankia californiensis. The sequence goes on from NZ_CAAAFT010000223.1 coordinate 32,177, forward strand.
GCCCGCACCACCCTCGCGGAGCTGTCCGGCGTCGCCGATCCGGCCACCCGTACCCTGGCGTCGTTGCGTCCGATCACCGACGACCTGACCGACATCACCGGTGAACTGCACCGTTTCGCCGACGCGGCTGATCCGGCCCTGGCGTCTCTGCCGCCGGTCCTCGACCGCGCCAACGTGCTGCTGGACGAGGCCGCACCTTTGGTGAAGGTGCTGCGCCCGGCCACCCCGGACCTGCTGGGGGTGTCGGCCGCGGCCCAGACCCTGTCGGAGCAGGCGTTGAGCCTGCGGCTGACCAACCTCATGGAGTTCCTCAAGGGGTGGTCCATGGCCACCAGCGACTACGACGCCATCAGTCACTACTTCAAGGCCATGGTGCCGCTGTCGCCGAAACCACTGGGGCAGGTCGTCGGCGGGATCGTTCCCGGGCTGCCCGACGCACCGATCCCCAGCCTGCCGCTGCCCGCGCCGCCGGAGCTTCCGCTTCCCGGCAAGACGGCCGCGTCGACAACGCCCGCTGGAAGCGGGCAGCCCGCTGCGTCGCCTTCCACCCGAGGCGGCGCCTCCTCAGCTCCGGCACCCGGCGGCAGCGCTACCGGGCTGACCGAGCGACAGGAGAACTCCATGCTCGAGCAACTGCTTGGGGGGTTGCTGTAGCCATGACAACGCCGGAGATCCGCGCGAGGTCGCGTTCCTTCCGCGCAGGCGTCATCGTGTTCGCCATCCTGGCGGTGGTCCTGTACCTGACGTTCAAGGCGCAGACCGGACTGCCGTTCGCACCGACGACGGCGGTGCGTGCGTCGATCGGCGACGTCCACTCGCTGCGCGTCAACGACGACGTCCGCCAGATGAGCAAGCGCATCGGCCGGGTCAGCCATATCGAGTACGCCAACGGCACCGCGCTCGTGACCATGGAGCTTGACGGCAACGTCGACGTGTACCGGGACGCGCATGCCGAAATGTGGGATGTGTCGGCGTTGGCCACCAAGTTCGTCGAGCTGGATCCGGGCACCAGGGGATCGGGCAAACTCGGCGACCGACCCATCGAAGCAACCCGCAACGTGAACTCGGCGGACCTCTACCAGCTGCTCGACGTGCTGGACCAGCCGACCCGGGACGCGGCTACCCGGACGATCCGTGAGCTCGGCGGGGGGACAGCGGGCCACAGCAACGATCTCCAGGACCTGCTCAAGACCGCGCCCGATCTCCTCGACGACATCGGCACCGTGTCGCAGGCGCTCGCGTCCGACCAGACAGATCTGCCCACTCTGCTCCAGGACGTCGACCGGCTGGCGGGCCGGCTCCACGGTAGGCAGCAGGAGATCGCCTCGCTGGTCGGTCAGTCCGACGAGACGTTGCGGGCGGTATCGGTGGACGCGGGCAAGCCGCTCGCCGGCACCCTCGACCGGCTGCCAGCCACACTGGACACGGCCAAGCACGCGCTGGACTCGCTGAACGGACCGCTGGCCGACACCGCGTCGGCCATGGAGTCACTGGAGCCCGGAGCAACCGCGCTCGCCCAGTCCGAATCCGACGTCCGCGGCCTCCTTGTGGACGGTGTCCCGGTCGCGGGGAAGGTGCCGGGCGTGGCCGAACAGGCGATCCCCGCGGTCGAGGACCTCACCCACACTGTCGCGGACGCCAGGCCGCTGGCGCCGCCGGTGCGGCAGGCGATCGGTGACCTCCTCACCCCGTTGCGGATCCTGGCACCCTATGCGCCCGAGATCGGACAGTTCTTTGTTCGCGGCCACAGCTTCGTGTCCGAGGGGCCTGTTCCGGGCATTCGCTACGCCCGGCTCAGTGTCAACCCCGGCTTGACCACCGTCACCAACGGCCTGCTGCCCTCCGGGAACTACTACCAGAACCAGTATCCCCGGCCCGGTGAGGCGTCGAGGGATCGCGCGCAGGGACTGCCGCCAGGCATCCCACTGGTAGGGGGCACCCGATGACCGTTCTGCGACACCGGCGGCTGGCAGGCATTGCCCGCCGTGGAAAGCTGACATCGAGCAGGACCCTCGGTGTGTTGGTGCTGCTCACGCTGATCCTGGTCGGCGTCGCGGCGTTCAACCGTAACCGCATCACGGTCACGCTCAGCTCCGGCGACACGATCAAGGCTGAGTTCGCGAGGGCTTACAAGCTTGAGCCCTACAGGAGCGTTGTCAAAGTCGCCGGCGTGAAGGTCGGTGAGGTCACCGGTGTGGACACCACCGAGCGCCACACCTCCGTCGTGTCGATGAAGATAGACGACGGGATCCTGGGGAAGCTCGGGGAGCAGCCTTCGGCAGCCGTGCGGCCGACATTGCTGGTTGGCGGTTTGTACTACGTCGAACTCTCACACGGTGGTGCGGGCAGCGCTTTCGACGCCGACCACCCGATTCCGCTCGAACGCACGACCACCCCGGTCGAACTCGACCACGTCCTCACGGCCTTGACCCCCGACGCGCAGAAGGCGATGCAGAACACCGTCGGGCAACTGGACGCCACACTGCAGCACGGTGGGCGGCAGGAACTTCGGGAACTCCTGAACGACGCGCCGGGGAGCCTGGGTCCCGCCGGTGTGGTGTTGGACGCCGCACGCGGCACCCGACCCGAGACCGACCTGACCGGGCTTGTGACCGGCCTCCAGCAGACGGCGTCGGCACTCACCAGTAAGGAGGGCCAACTGGCGTCGATCATCGACTCGCTGACCACGACCTCGGCGGCGCTTGCCGACGAGCGTCGTCCGCTCGCCCAGGCGGTGGCGACCGGACCGGAGACGCTGCGCACCACCAGGGCGGGCCTTGCCGACCTTGACGGCACCCTGCAGCGACTCACCACCACCGCCCAGGCGTTCCGGCCGGCGGCGCGTCAGCTCGATCCGTTGCTGGCCCAGCTCGACCCGGTGCTGGAGCGCACGCTGCCGGTGGTGAGCGATCTACGGATCCTCCTGCAGGACGCCCGTCCGCTGGTGGACCGGCTCGTGCCCACCGCGCAGAACGCCACCGGAGTACTGACCGACGTGCGCGGCCCCGTGCTTGACCGGCTCAACGGCCCGATCAAGGACATGGTGCTGTCGCCGTGGCACGGCACCGGCATGTACCAGGGCGGCGGCAACGACCACCTGTTCTACCAGGAGACCGGCTACCTGCTCTCCCACTTCGACGAGGTCTGGAAGTTCCACGACAGCAACGGCGCGGCGGGGCGGCTCATGGCCGGTGTCGGTGTGAACACCCCCGGCGGGTCCGCGACGCTGATGCCATTGGAGGAGTACCTGGAATCCCTCGGTCTGCAACAGCCCGTAGGTCCGCAGGAGGGGACCCGCCAGGGCGCTCCCGGTCTGATCCCGCCGCCCGCGGCGGGAACCAAGGCAGGCGGGCTCGGCCCGCTGCTGCCTGCGCTGAACCTTCCGCTGGTGTCGGGGAGTTCTCGATGAGCATGTCACTGAGCCGTCGTTGGGAGCGAGTCCGGACGGTACCGGGCCTCGGCCGTGACGTCATTGCGCTGACCGTGCTCGTCGTGTTGGGCATCGTGGCGGCTGTCGTCATCCAGTCCAACCTCACGCCGACGCCCCCGTGGGCCAAAAAGTCGATCGTGAAAGCCGAGTTCGCATCGGTGCCCGGGGTGAACCCGGAGAGTTCGAACCTGGTCACGATCGCGGGCGTGCGGGTCGGGAAGATCGAAGGCTGGGAGGTGACCAAGCGCGGGACGGCCGTTCTCACCATGCAGGTCGAGCCTGATCACACCGTCTACGACAACGCCCGCGCGGTGCTGCGCCCGAAGAACGCGCTCAACGAGATGTCGGTGGAGATCAACCCCGGTGGGCCGCCGGGCAACCCGTTGCCGGCGAAAGGCATCATCCCGCTGAGCCAGACCACCCGGCCGGTCCAGGCCGACGAGGTGCTCAACCATCTCGACGAACGCGCGCAGTTGGCCCTGACCGACATGCTCGTCGAGTCCGACATCGCGTTGGCACGCTCCTCCGAGCAGCTGCCCGGCGGGCTGGCGGCGACGGACGGCACCCTGACCCAGCTGCAGCCGGTGGTCGAGGCGCTGCAGACACGCCGGGAGAAGATCAGCCAGCTCGTCACCGCGCTGTCGCAGATCTCCACGGCGGTCGGCGGAAACGATGAGCGGGTCGCCCAGCTCGCGACGGCGACCCAGCAGACGCTCAGCACGCTGGCGAGCAACGACGGCGCGCTGCGGGACAGTCTCGCGCAGCTTCCCGGGCTGACCGACCAGCTGCGGGACACGCTGACCAGCACCCAGGAGCTGACCAAGCAGCTCAACCCGACGCTGGACAACCTCGACCGCGCCTCCGGCGACCTGCCGCAGACGCTGGAACGGCTGGAAAGCACCGTCAGCAAGCTCGGCGCGACGGTCGACGCGGCGAAGCCTGTGATCAGCAAAGCCCGGCCGGTGGTCGCCGACCTGCGCCCGATGGTGAACGACATCGACGACTCCCTGGTGAACTTCAGGCCGGTCACCCGTAACCTCGACCGCGACACGCAGACGGTGATGTCCTACCTCACCGACATCAAGGCGTTCGTGTACAACACCTCGTCGGTGTTCGGCGCGGGCGACGCGCAGGGCGGCATCATCCGCGGGCACCTGATCGTGCCTCTCCCCGGTGCCGGAGTGTTGCCGAAGCAGCCACCGAACGGCTATTTCCCGGGAGCGGAGAACGGTCTGCCCCCCGCGTCCCAGAGAGGCAACTGATGAGACGCATGCTGACCGGGTCACTGGGCCGGCTGGTGACCGTCCTGGTGTTCCTCGGCGGGAGCTTCGCGATCGTGCTCTACCTGTCCACCGGTGCCGGTGTGCGGATACCGGTGATCAACAGTGGCGAGTACACTGCTGTCGCGGTGCTGGAGGATGTCGACAACCTGGTGACGGCGAGCCGTGTCCAGATCGCGGGCGTGCATGTCGGCCAGGTGCGCACGGTCACCCGGCAGGCCGACGGGATGCGGGTCGAGTTCGCGTTGAACGAGAAGGTTGCCCCGCTCCACCAAGGGGTGACGGTGCGGCTGGGAGAGCGTTCCCTCGTCGGGGAGAGCTACCTGGACATCACCGACGGCCACGGTAACGAGCTGTCCTCCGGCGCCACCATCCCCGGTGACGGGGTGAAACCGAGCGTGCAGTTGCGCGACGTGCTGGCCAGCCTGGACACGGACACCCGCGAGGAACTGGGCAGCCTGCTCCGGTCGTTGGGAGAGGGGACCGAAGGTACCCAGCAGGACGTGTCCGCGGCCCTGGCCGGGTTGGGAAACCTCGGCCGGGAGGGGCACACCGCCCTGGACGCCATCGCGGCCCAGTCCGACGATCTCAAGGCGTTGGCACAGCAGACGTCCACGGTGCTGCAGGCCCTCGACACCGGCCAGAGGCAGATCGCCGCCCTGGTGGGGAACGCGAACCGGCTGACCGAGGCGACCGCGGG
>NZ_CAAAFT010000223.1:38212-38741 GCF_900634765.1 Candidatus Protofrankia californiensis
TGTCAACCCGATGCTGTCCTACATCAAACCCTACGGGCCCGAACTGGCGGCCTTCTTCGCCAACTTCAACGCGATTCTCCAGTACACCGATGAATCCGGAGCCCATTTCGTCAGACTGGCGCCCCTGGTCAACGAAAAATCCGTGCAGACACCCGTGCCGTTTGATGTGCTGACCTACACCAACCCGTATCCGGCACCCGGCACGGGCGCGAAACCCGGACCTTTCACTGGGCCGTACCCGCGGGTGGAGCAAGACCGCGGATGAGGTTTCGCAGACCTGCCTTCCGGCGTCCGGCGTCGCGGTGGATCCGTTCACTGCGGCTGCCGGGCGCTCGGTGGCGCCCGTCCGCGGGGTGGCGCACGGCCGTGCGGTGGCGCCCGTCCGCGCGGCAGTGCGCCGGGTTCGCCGTCCTGGTGGTTGTGGCGCTAGCGGCGGGCATGGGGCTGGCCCGGGTCCACTCGGACACCACGACGGCGTCCTTCCTGCCGGCGGGGGATCCGGCGCAGCGCGCGTTGCAGGAGTCCGCGC
>NZ_CAAAFT010000224.1:0-12914 GCF_900634765.1 Candidatus Protofrankia californiensis
GATCCGACCTCTCCGACCTCTCCGACCTCTCCGAGCGTTTCGGCGATATCGAGGACGTCCGCGCGCTGCAACAACCATCACAGGCACTCCGGGCTCGTCAGGCTGCTTACCCTGGCCGCGGCATACCACGGCCAGTCCGAGGCCGTCCACATAGCCTGTGCCGCTGTTCTCCAGGCCGCGTTTCCGAGCGGTTCGTCCGCCGCCCACCGACGCCGCCACCGCTCCCCGCAGCAGCGGGGATCAACCCGTCGCCCCGTGTCCCGAGCAGCTAGGCGGTGACACCGAACGGACCGCTCAGCAGTTCTCGCAGGATTCTGTCTCGAAAAGATTGATGGGTTCTGCCCCAGAGTACCAACCGAAGGGAGCGACGCAGATACGGACTTCGCTCCATGAGCGTAAAAATTGTCTGCGGGAGTCAGGAACTCGTGAGCTGATAGGTCTCATGTCAACTATTCAGGGAGTGTTTATGAGCCGAGTTGCTGGAGCGGTATCTGGAAGGCACGGCTCGGTATCACGCGAGGTCCGTGTTTTCCCGGACGTCGGAGCAGAGCTCGTCGCCCGGCTTCCTTCACCCGTACGGCGACTGCTGGTCGAGATCGGACAACTTGGCCAGCTGCTCGGCCAGATGTTTCTCACCGCCGTGCGGAATCCGCGGGGCTATTGGGTTGATACGCTTGACGAAATTTATTCGATGCTACGTTATTGCTGGATACCCGTCTTCGTGTCAATCGGCGGGTTCGTTTTTCTCATGTCGAATTATTCGTACAATCTCGTCAGTTTGATCGGTGCGCAAAGTCGGGTCAGCACGTACTTGGTCATGGCCGTCACACGCGAAATCTCGCCGTTCTGCACTGGTATGGCCGTGGCAGGAGTCATGGGTGCGGCAATGACGGCTGACCTGGGTGCTCGTCGTGTCCGGGAAGAGCTCGACGCGATGAGGGTGTTGGGTGTCGATGTCGTGCGCACCCTGGTACTGCCACGAGTTCTGGCAATCACGATCATGACGGTCGCGTTCGCGCTGGTTGGCCTGCTCATCGGACTGGGCATGGGTCTAATAGCCGCCACGGTGGTGGGTAACAGTTCCGTCGCTTCCTTCATGGGTAACTTTCTGGCCATCATGACCACCCCTGAGCTGATCGGGCTCCTGGCCAAGGTCTCTTTCACCGGCTTGTTCATCGGTGTGATCTGCGCCAAGAAAGGGCTTACGGCGAGTGGTGGACCAGAGGGCGTTGGCAAGGCTGTCAACCAAGCGGTCGTTATTTGCTTCATCGCCGTTTGGATCATCAATTTCAATGTCAATGCAATCATGCTCGGTCTGAACCCCGACATGCTGGTCAACCGGTGAAGGAGGTTGATAGTGTCAATAACTGACGACAAAGGAAGTCCACCTCCCCCAGCAGATACGTCACGCTCCGGTTCGGTACGAGCTTCCGACCGCGATGGCCAGCATTTGATCGAGGATGTTGGCGGCGCTGTGATCTTCACTGGGAAGATCCTGCGTGCCTTGCCGGAAGCGCGCAGCTACGTATCCGAGGTCTTACGGCAGGCCGGCATCCTGATCATCTCCAGTTCGGCGATCATCTGGACCCTGATGATGGTGTTGGGTGCCGAGGGCTCGCTGGAGGGTCACTATCTACTCAGGCAGCTGGGTGCGGCGGACTACACGGCAATCTTTACTTCCACAGGGGAGTACTCGGCGGGTCCGTCGATTTTCGGATGGATTCTGGCTGCCAAGGTTGGGTGCGGTCTGGTGGCCGAGCTTGGATCGATGAGGATCAGCGAAGAAATCGACGCTCTCGAAGTCATGGGCATCGGTTCGTTGGCTTACCTCGTGAGCACCAGAATCTTGGCTATTTTTCTCGTGATGCCGTTCCTGCTCGTTGTCGGGTTCGGGTTGATGTTCCTCACAAGTCATATCTTGAGTATTTATTTTTTCCACAGTGTCTCGGCCGGCGGCTATGAGACCGTCTTTTGGACATTCATGACTCAGACGGACTTCCTTGCAGCAGTGGCATGTTCGATGCTGATGGGAGTCGGAATTGTCATCGTTGGCTGCTACTACGGGTACACGGCGAGTGGCGGACCGGTCGGAGTGGGTAGGAACACCGCGAAGTCGATGATTATCAACATGGTTATCGTCGCTGTGATCGGCGTAATTTCCCAGCACCTTTTCTTCGGCGGCCTTACTCGTGCGCCCATTGGACAATGAAACGGTGTCTGACGCCGAGTTCATTTTCGTGTTTTGAGAGGAAGCTGAATGCAGAGCGATGGCCAAACAGATGATCAGTTGTTCGCCGGGGTGCAGTCGGCGGTCGCCGGTAACGGCTCAACGGATGACGTCCAGCACACCGTGAGAATACGTAACGTACGAAAAGCGTTCGGGTCTTTTCGGGTACTGGACGGCCTGAATATCGATTTCGCGGACGACGCGATTACCACAATTCTTGGACCGTCCGGTACGGGTAAGAGCGTTCTACTGAAACATGTCGTGGGTCTTTTGGAACCGGACTCGGGGCAAGTGCTGGTCTTCGACCAGGATATTTGGTCCGCGAGCGAGCGGGAACGTCAGGAGCTGCGCAAGAGATTCGGCGTTCTTTTTCAAGACGGTGCCCTTTTCGGCTCGATGAACGTGTACGACAACGTTGCGTTCCCGCTTCGTAAACACACCGACATGCGCGAGACAAAAATTCGCGAGTTGGTCATGGGAAGGTTAGAAGAGGTGGGCTTGTCAGCCGCTGCGACAAAAATGCCCGGAGAGATATCTGGCGGTATGAAGAAGCGTGCTGGTTTCGCTCGTGCGCTCGTTGTAAATCCCAAAGTCGTTCTTTTTGACGAGCCGGATTCTGGTCTTGATCCAGTGCGGACCAGCTTGCTGAACGACCTCATTCTGAAAATTCACCAAGAACATAGAGGAACGTATGTTCTGGTCACGCATGATATCCAGACCGCTCGGAAGGTGAGTGACCACATCGGCGTCATCTGGAAAGGAAAACTTGTTCAGTACGGTTCGACTGAGGAAGTGTTCAACTCGCCTGACCCGTTCGTCCGCCAGTTCCTGGCAGGCAAGTCTGCCGGGCCATTGGGAATGGATTAGAAAATGGGGCGACGTTCGATATTAGCAGTAGTCGCTGTTGTTGTCGCACTCGGCGCAGGGGCCTACGCGCTCATTTTCGGAACCAGCGACTATACGGTAAAAATCGTGGTTCCTTCGGCGGCGCAGCTGCTCCAAGGGTCACCGATCTGGATCGACGGCGTGCACGCCGGCTCAGTCGAGAGCCTGCAGGTAAGCAACGGTAAGGCGATCATCGAGGCGAGTCTTTCGCATGACTTCGCGCCGCTGCATGATGGAACGACGTCCCGGGTGGAGTGGAACTCCGTGGCGGGGGAGAGGATGCTGACGCTGTACCCAGGACCGTCGAAGAACCCGGTGATACCGAACGGTGCGATGTTCGCGGGCGACTCGAAACAGATTGAGGTCGACCAGATCCTGGCGATGCTCGACAAGCCGACCCGAGACCGACTGGTGTCACTGATCGGCGAGTTGGATGACACGACGTCTGGCCAGGAGCAGGAGCTCAGGGCCACCCTGGCCAGCGCTGGTCCCGCCGTCAACGCTCTGGGCGAGGTCCTTAAGGGAATTGGTCAGGATGGCCCGGCGATTCGTGACCTCGTCACCGAGCTGGACAAGATGACCGCGGTAGCCGCAACGCACAGCAACGACGTGTCAGGAACGGTCAACAACCTGACCACCATTACGGGCGCGATGGCGCAGAAGCAGTCGCAGCTCTCCGATTCCCTGAAGGAACTACCGCCAACGCTGCAGGAAGCCGAGAGCACGCTTGATCGTGTTCCGGCAGCCGGTGACGCAACCATTCCACTGCTGCATGATCTGAAACCAGCTACGAGTCAACTGGCCTCGGTGAGCCGGAACCTGAGCCCGGTGCTGCAGGACCTCCGCCCTGTCGTTGCTGACCTGCGACCAACGCTGGCCGCTGCACAGGAGCTGCTGGGTCAGACACCTGGCCTGCTCGACACCGCGCACCAGGTATTGCCGCCAGTGCGGGATACATTGATAAGCTATGCACCGGCGGTGGCTTTCCTGCGGCCCTATACACCCGAATTGATCGGTTGGCTGCACAACTTCGGGCAGAGTTTTGCCGAGTACGATTCTCAGGGCCACTACTGGGCCGCCACCGTGGCCCCGGGTACGAACGCCCTGAACGAAAGTTTGGTTCAGCTACCTGGTTCGTACACGTCAGCTCGGCCCTATCCAGGTTCGGTCGTCGGGCAATCGTGGACCGATGCCCATGGGAGCGGTATGAGATGAGCAGCTCTCGATCAAGGCGACTTGTGCTCAGTGCGATCGCCATAGTCGTGGCCGCGGGTGTCGCCGCCACGACTATAGGGCCGAGCGGGAACAACGACCAGGGCTCGATTCTTACCGCGACCTTCAGCGATGCCTGGCCGATCGTGGCGGGTAACCGGGTCAAGGCGGCAGGAGTCGACATCGGCACGGTCGAATCCGTGCGCCTCCAGGGTGGCCGCGCTGTCGTGCAAATGAAGATCCAGGACGCTCTACGTCCATTGCACAAGGACGCGCGTGCGACCATCCAATCGAAGAACCTGCTCGGCGAGCGTTTCATCAGTATCGATCCCGGCTCGCCGGACGCACCCGAGCTCGGGGAACCGGCGATGATCGACACGGCCCACACCAGTCGGGACGTCGACCTCCAAGAGGTGCTCAACTCTCTCGACACGCCGACCTCTACAGCGCTCGGTGCATTGCTGACGTCGCTGGGTGAGGGCGTTGACGGCAACGGAGAACAGGTTGCCGGAGCGATCAAGGCTTTGGCTCCGGCGATGCAGCAGTCCGGCGAACTGGCGCAGATCCTTGACGAGCAGAATTCGCTACTGACTCGGCTTGTGGACCAGGCGCAGCCGGTGGCGAATGCGCTCGCGAGTGATCATGGAAGTGACTTGGACAAGCTCGTGGACTCGAGTACGCAAACAATGACGGCAGTGGCTGCGCAGCGACAGGCTGTGGACGATAGCATCCGCCAGCTGCCGGCTACCCTGGTCCAGGCACGAGCGACGTTGGCGCGGTTGTCCGGCGTCGCTGACCCGACCACTGCAACGCTGTCGTCGCTGCGGCCGGTCACCGACGAGTTGACCGATATGAGTTCAGAGCTGCGCCAGTTCTCAGAAGCTGCGGATCCAGCGCTGGCTTCGCTGCAGCCCGTTCTGGACCGTGGGAATGCAATGCTCGACGAAGCGGCGCCACTGGTTCACTCGTTGCTCCCCGCAGGCGGCGAACTGCGTGACGTAGCACAGTCGGGCAGGCAACTGGCCGAGAACGTTCTGGGAGATCACCTGACCCAGTTGATGGAGTTCATGAAGGGGTGGGCGTTGGCCACTTCGGACTACGACGCCATTAGCCACTACTTCAAGGCGATCCTGCCGATTTCTCCGAGCCCGGTGTTGCGGGCAGTCGCAGGACCGGTGCCCGGTCTGCCAGATAACCCGGCGCCGAATTTGACCCTGCCAGTGCTACCTCGCTTGCCGTTGCCCGGCAGGGCCGGTGACAGCAGCGACGGCAACAGCGCAACCGGGTTGACCCAGAGCCAGGAGAACTCATTGCTGGGTCAACTTCTTGGGGGGCTATGATGGCTACACCGGAAGCACGAAAAAATTCCCGTTCGGTCGGGGCGGGCCTCATTGTCTTGGTGCTCGTGGGCGTAGGCCTTTATATCGCGTCCACGGCTCAGACTGGTTTACCGCTAGCCCGGACAACCACGGTCAAGGCCTCGATCGACGACATCAACACGCTTTCTGTGAATGATGATGTACGTCAGCGGAGCAAACGGATCGGCAGGGTCAGCGCAATTGACTTCGTTGACGGCAAGGCTCTTGTCACGATGAAGCTCGATGGCGATCGCCAGATATACAAGGACGCACGTGCAGCGGTGTGGGACACATCGGCACTGGCACAGAAGTTCGTCGAGCTGGATCCCGGCACCTCGGACACGGGAAAACTCGAGGACAAAGTTATTCCGGCGACCCAGACCACGGGATCGTCTGACCTTCAGCAGTTGCTCAGCGTGTTAGATCCGGAGACTCGTGCGCAGGCTAGCAGCACCATTCGCGAAATAGCCGGCGGAGTGGCGGGCCACAGTCAGGACATCCATGATTTTCTCGGCGTATCGCCGGATCTTCTCAATGACCTGGGCACCACGGCTGAGGTACTGGCATCAGACCAGCTGGACCTACCCGCGTTGCTGCGCAGCGCCGATCAGCTGGTGAGCCGTTTCAACGGCCGGGAAGAGCAGATCAGCGCACTGGTGAAGCAGACGGATTCCACCCTGCGCGGTATCACAGTGGATCAGGGGAAGCCGTTGGAGGCGACGCTGTCGAAAGCTCCTGCCACGTTGCAGGAGGTTCGCAGTGCGCTTCATTCCCTCGATACGCCGCTAGCGGACCTCCAGGTCGCAATGACGAACCTTGAGCCGGGCGCCGCCTCCCTGGGACAGTCCACACCAGACCTGCGCGGTGTGTTGCGTGAGGCAGTTCCGGTCCTTGGGAAGGTGCCAGGTGTCGCCGAGCATGCAGAACCCGCGGTAGAGGACTTGCGGCAGACGTTCGCGGACGCGCGTCCGCTGGCGCCCAAGGTGACCGATGCGCTTGGCTACCTGGCCACTCCGCTTGGAGTGCTCGCACCCTACGGTCCGGAGATCGGGCAGTTCTTTGTTCGCGGCCACAGCTTCGTGTCCGAAGGTCCGGCCCCTGGAATCCGATTTGCCCGCCTGAGTGCAAATGTCGGAGTCGGGAGTGTAACCGGTGGGTTGTATGGATCGGACAACTTCCCGCGCAATGATTACCCCGAACCGGGTGAGGCCACGCGCGACCGGGCTACGACAGGACTACCTCCTGGCCTGCTGCCGAGTGGAGGTCGGCGATGAACTTCGTACAACGGTCCATTCGTGGCGCCAGGCGGATTAGCCTGTCGCACAGAGCAGTGGGTATCGGCGTTACCGTCGCGATACTCCTGTTCGGCGCCGCGGTGTTCCAGATGGAAAAGATTATGGCAATGCTCAGTTCGGGTGACACGATTCGGGCAGAGTTCAGCCGAGGGTATAAGCTCGAGGAGTATCACAGCGAGGTGAGGATTGCCAATGCGACGGTCGGCAAGGTTACCGATGTCAAGCTGACCGATCACGGAACCGTGCTGGTGTCTATGAAGGTCGACAATGATGTGCGTGACATCTTGAAGAGTGCTCCGAGCGCGGCCATACGGCCCACCACGCTACTCGGCGGCGTTTACTACGTGTCACTGCTGCCCGGTGGTGCGAACGGCAAATTCGACGGCAACACGATACCTGTTCAGCGAACCTCCGTTTCCGTCGAGCTGGATAAGGTTTTGTCGGCTGTGACCCCACCGGCGCAGAAGGGTGTGCAATCTTCCATAAGCCAGTTGGACGGGACCTTACGTCAGGGTGGAAAGGAGTCCGTCAGGGACTTGCTCAATGATGCTCCTGGTGTCCTCCAGCCCGCCGGTGAGGTACTCGGCGCGGCTCGTGGCACGCGGCCAGGGACAGATCTGACCGAGCTGGTGGAAGGCCTGGAGACGACGGCGGTAGTGCTGAACCGAACCGATGGTCAGCTCAGCTCGATCTTCACGGATATGCATCGGGCTACGGCGGCGTTGGCTGCCGGGAGTCAACCGCTGGCCGAGTCGATGACAACGATGCCGGACACGCTGAGAACGACCCGAACCGGTCTGGGTGATCTTCGGGGTAGCCTGGATCTCCTGACGTCGACCGCCGAATCGCTCCGGCCGACAGCGAAGTCGTTGGATTCCTTGTTGCAGGACCTCGACCCGGTGTTGGTCCGGGCGCGCCCTCTGGTGAGCGATACTCGCACGTTGCTGACGGACCTACGTCCGCTGGTGCAGGAGCTGATTCCCACTGCTGACAAGGCAACGCAGGTTCTGTCGAACGTTCGCGGTCCGGTGCTCGATCGAATCAACGGCCCGATCAAGCAGATGGTGCTCTCGCCGTGGCAGGGGAGCGGCGTATACCAGGACGGCGGAAGCAGCAATCGTTTCTATGAAGAGCTGGGTTACCTCGGAGTCAATGGTGCGAAGGTTTTCCAGACGCACGACCAGAATGGTACTCACGGACGGCTGATGGCTGGCGTCGGTGGCAGGACGTTGGGTGGAGCAGCCGTCCCGATGAGTCTGGAGCAATATCTGGAGAGCCTCGGCATAAACCAGCCGCCTGGTCCGCGAAGCAATAGCCAATCGGGCGGCTTGTTGCGGTTCCTGATGCCGCCGGAGGAATCACGATGAGGCGATCGATGGGTCGTATCTGGGAGCGCCTGCGGACGGTCCCGGGCCTGGGCCGTGACGTCGGCGCCGTCACAGCAATGATTATCGCCGCCGTCGTGGCGGTGTACATCATGCAGTCCAAGATGTCGACAACCTGGCCGTGGACGGATCGTCAGACGATACGTGCCGAATTCCAGTCGGTAGCTGGAGTCAACCCGGAGAGCTCGCCCAAGGTGACCATCGCCGGGGTGACGGTTGGCAAGATCTTGGACTCGCATCCGACTCGACAGGGTACTGCAATCCTCGACATCGAGATCGGTGGCAAGCATCCGATCTATGACAACGCCCGCGCGGTGCTACGCCCGAAGAATCCGCTTAACGACATGACGCTCGAAATCAACCCGGGTGGCCCCCCGGGCAAGCCTCTTCGGGAGAACGGGTTGATCCCCCTCGGCCATACCGAGCGGCCGGTTCAGGCGGACGAGGTACTGCAGCACCTCGACGAGCGCACCCAGCTGGCGGTGACCGATTTGCTGGTCCAGTCTGATGTGGCACTGGTTCGCGCACCCGAGGAACTGCCAGCAGGACTGCAGGAGACTGATAACGCGTTGGTGAAGATGCGGCCGGTGCTCGAAGCGCTTCAAACGCGACGGGAAAGGATCGGCCAGCTGGTAACGGCGCTGGCACAGATCGCGGGCGCGGTAGGGAAGAACGATCAGCGAATCGCGCAGCTCGTCGACTCGACGCAGCAGACCCTGTCGGTGCTCGCGAACAACGACCGCGACCTGCAGGCTAGCCTCGAACAACTTCCTGGGTTGAGCAACGACCTTCGTCAGGCGATGAAGAGCACTCAACACCTGACCGCTCAGCTCAACCCGACGCTGACCAATCTTGGTGCCGCATCCAAGAATCTGCCGGACACGCTCGACAGATTCAAGGACACCGTCGGTCAGCTCGGTACGACCATCGACAAGGCCCTGCCGGTGGTCGCGAAAGCGAAGCCGGTGGTCGCCGACCTGCGGCCGTTCATCGCCAACGTCGACCCGTCACTCAGTGATCTGCTGCCGGTGACCAACAGCCTGAAGCAGGACACCCAGACGCTGATTCGGTACGAGGACGATATCCGGGCGTTCGTTTACAACACGTCGTCGGTGTTCGGCGCGGGCGACAGCCCCGAGACCGGAATCATCCGCGGTCATCTGGTAATCCCGCTACCCGACGGCGGTCTCCTTCCTGGCGGGAGGGACGGTTACGCACCGGGTCCCGAAAACGGCCTTAAGGGAGAGAAGTGATGATCTCGATGGGGCGACTCGGACGGCTTGTCATCGTGGTTGGCTTCCTCGGTGTCAGCATAGCCGTGTTCGTCTACTTCCTTGTCGGCACAGAGACCAGGGTGCCCATCGTGGAGTCCGGAGGGCACAAGGCCGCCATAATGTTGCAAGACATTGACAATCTTGTGCCTGCGAGTCGGGTTGAGATGGCCGGCATCAAGGTTGGCGAGGTGCGGAGTACGACGCAAGAGCCGGATGGCGTGCGCGTGGAGTTCGCTATCACTGACCCGAACGTCGTTTCGCTGCACCAGGGCGTCACAGTCCGGGTCGGCGCGCGCTCGATAGTCGAGGATAGCTACCTGGATGTAACCGACGGCCATGGAGCGCCGCTGCCCGATGGAGCCATGATTCCGTCCAGCGATGTGCGACCCAGTACCCAGCTGGATGACGTTCTGCGAAGCCTTGGTCCGCAGACGCGGCAGGACCTCGGAAGCCTAATCCGTTCCGTCGGCGAAGGTACTCAGGGAACCCAGCAGAGTTTGGACGCGACCGTTGCCGGCTTGGGGGACCTCGGTCGCCAGGGGCACACCGCGCTGGACGCCATCGCCGCGCAATCGGAAGACTTGCGTAGGTTGGGCGGGCAAACCGAAACGTTGCTGCGGGCGTTGGACACCGGAGAGGGCCAGATCGCCACGCTGGTCAGCAACGGGGAGCGGCTGACTACGGCGACGGCTGGACAGCTTCAATCGGTTGAGGAGACGGTGCGGATACTGCCAGGCGTGCTGGATAAGGCAAGGACTGCGTCCGGCACGATCGGTGATCTGGCTTCAGCGCTCGGTCCGGTTGCGGCCAATTTGAAAGATGCATCACCATTTTTGAGCACGGCTCTGAACCAGTTGCCAGCGACCACCCAGGACCTGCGTGGGCTATTGCCTGCGCTGTCTGGAACTCTGGACCTCGCGCCGGCGACTTTGGACAGGGTGCCGACTCTCGGTACTGACGTCAGGAACATTGTTCCGGACGCCCGAGAAATCCTCCGTGACGCGAATCCGGTGCTCGCGTATGCCCAGCCCTACGGACTGGAGTTGGCCGCCTTCTTCGCGAACTTCAACGCGGTGTTGCAGTATACCGATGAGAAAGGGGTTCACTATGCTCGGCTGCTCCCGCACATCAATCTGCAGTCGGTGCAGTCGCCGCTGAACCTCAACCTCCTCGGGACGTATAACAACCCGCTCCCACCACCGGGAAGCGGCGCACAGCCCGGACCGTTCACCGGGAAGTACCCACGAGTGGAACGGGCCCCTGAATGAGGGTAATCAGGCCAACTACGGGCGGCCGCGTCGGCAGGTGGATCGCGAGGCTTCGGCCTCGGGTCCACCTGGCCCGGCCGACCAGCAAGCAGCTCGTGACCGTCGTGTTGCTCGTGGCCACCTCTGTCGCTATTGTCATCGGTCTGCTGAAGTTACGGAGCGATACCAGTCCAGAATCGTTCCTGCCGCATGATGATCCCTCCTTGAGTTCGCTTGAGGATGCGGCCAAATCATTCGGCGGCGACCCGATCGTCGTTATCGCCGAATCGTCGGAGCCACGGCAGTTGCTGGGAGCGGATCAGCTGCCGAAGATGCTCGCCCTGGAGGGCGAGCTGGTACGGCTGCCGGATGTTGCGACTGTCTACGGTCCCGCCACAGCGTTGAACCAGATCGCAGCTTCCGCCCAGAACTTGCTCGCGACGCTGGCAGGTCGACGGGACGCTCTGGCCGCCCAGGCAGAGCAGCAGGCCCGAAGCCAGGGTGCGTCCGAGCAAAAGGCTGCTGCGGCTCGTGATGACGCGGTTGCCGCGTTCGACCAGCGATATGGGGCCCTCCTTGTTCAGGGTCTGCCGGCAGGGCTCCCCACTCTTCGCAACCCAGGCTTTGTTACGCGAGTCATCTTCGACCAAGCCGGTGCTCCTCGGCCCCAATGGGCGTTCGTCGTCCCCAAGCCGAACGCTGTCGCCATTCTCATCCGTCCGCGCGAGGCATTGGATCAGACAGGCACCGAACAGCTCGTCTCCACCGTGCGATCCACCGTTGACCATGCAGGGCTCGCCGCCACGCGAACAACCGTCACCGGAGTCCCGGCGGTGACGGCAGCATTGGGCAATCGGATCAGGTTGGAGATACCACTGCTTGGTGCACTCGCGGTGGTACTGATCGCTGCCTGCTACCTTCTCGTACCGTGGATCCGACCGAAACGGTATCGACTCGTACCAGTCGTCACGACGCTCTGTGCGACTGCGCTGGTTCTGGCGGTCTTCGGATGGTTGAGTCGTCCGCTCTCACTCGGGGTCATTGCGTTTCTTCCTATCTTGCTGGGGATCGCCAGTGATTACCCGGCTTATCTGACCCAGCCCGGTCGACGGCGTCGAGTGATCGTGGCGGCGTTCGCCAGCTCGATCGCTTTTGCTTCTCTGGCGATTTCACCTCTGCCCTTCGTGCGGGACCTCGGACTTGCACTGGCCGGCGGACTGCTGGTCGCGCTAGGTCTTGGGCTCGTGGTTGGTCGTCGTCTTGTTCGGGTGGCGTCGGCTCCACCGGCCAGTCCGGTGGCAGCCCACTTGGCGAATTTTTCCGAACGACCAGGGATGCCCACTTGGAAGCGGATCTCTGTACTGGCAGCGGTGGTTACGGTCGCATCGCTTGGCTGGTTCGCTTTACCTCAAGTTGAGATCGAGGCGCAGCCGGACCGACTTGCCTCGGGGCTGTCCGCGTTGGACGACGTCAGCTACGCCCAGCAGATGCTTGGCGGGTCGGGTGAGGTTCAACTGGTAGTGCGCGGTCCGGATGTTCTTGCTCCGGAGGCGCTGGAGTGGATGAAACACGCGGAGGATCAGATCGTCCTGCAGTACGGGAACCAGCTTAAGGCAGTTCTGAGTCCGTCCAGCCTGTTCAATTTTCTGGGTGCGTCGCCGACGCCGCGGGAGGTAGCGGCAGGAACTCAGCTTCTGCCCAGCTACCTCACGAATTCGGTGGTGCGCGGTGACCGACAGCGAGCCACCATGATCTTTTTGTTGAAGCTTCAAGACCTCCGCGATCAGAAACACCTGTTTGACGGCGTTCGCTCGGTGATTCCACCTCCGCCGCATGGATTCGACATGGATCTAGTCGGGTTGCCAGTGGTGGCGGCCCGCGGCTACGAGTTGATCTTAAAATCGCCCTACCTACCCAGTATTGTTGGTATTGTCAGCGCTGGCCTGGTGCTTCTCATCGGACTTCGTCGACGCTCCGACGCGTTACGAGCTGTCCTCGCAGCCGGCTTGGCCACCGGGTGGGGTCTGGGGG
>NZ_CAAAFT010000225.1:0-3580 GCF_900634765.1 Candidatus Protofrankia californiensis
CTACCTCACCGACATCCAGGCGTTCGTGTACAACACGTCGTCCGTCTTCGGCGCGGGTGATGCTCAGGGCAACATCATCCGCGGGCATCTGATCGTGCCGCTGCCCGGTCTCGGGGTGCTGCCGAAACAGGAACCGAACGGCTACTTCCCCGGGCCGGAGAACGGTCTGCCCACCGGCACGCAGCAGGGAGGCCAGAGCCGATGAGACACGTGCTGACCGGGTCACTGGGCCGGCTGGTGACCGTCCTACTCTTCCTTGGCGGGAGCCTCGCGATCCTGCTCTACCTGTCCACCGGTGCCGGGGTGCGGATACCGTTGATCAGCGGCAAGGAGTACACCGCCGTCGCCGTGTTCAAGGACATCGACAACCTGGTGACGGCAAGCCGGGTGCAGATCGCGGGTGTGCAGGTCGGCCAGGTCCGCGAGGTCACTCGCCAGGCTGACGGAATGCGGGTCAAGTTCTCGGTGGACGACAAGGCCGCCCCGCTCCACGAGGGGGTGGCCGTACGGTTGGGCGAGCGCTCACTCGTCGGCGAGGGTTACCTCGACGTCACCGACGGCAAGGGCAAGGAGCTCCGCTCCGGAGCCACCATCCCCGAGGACGGGGTGAAGCCGAGTGTGCAGCTGGGCGACATACTCGCCAGCCTGGACACGGACACCCGCGATGAACTGGGCAGTCTGGTCCGGTCGTTGGGGCAGGGCACCGACGGCCCCCAGCAGGACGTCTCCGGGATCCTGGACGGCCTGGGTGACCTCGGCCGGGAGGGGCACACCGCCCTGGACGCCATCGCGTCCCAGTCCGAGGATCTCAAGGCGCTGGCACAGGAGACGTCCACGGTGCTGCGGGCCCTCGACACCGGGCAGGGGCAGATCGCCACCCTGGTGAGCAACGTGGACCAGCTGACCCAGGCCACCGCGGGCCAGCAGCAGGCGATCGAGGACGTGCTCCGGCAGGCGCCCGGAGTGCTCGACAGCGCCAAGACGGCGTCCGGCACCCTGACGAAGCTCTCCGGGGCGTTGGCACCGGTCGCGGCCGACCTGAAGACGGCCTCTCCGCTGCTGACCGACGCGCTGGAGCAGCTACCCGCCACCTCAGCGGATCTGCACGGGCTGCTCCCTCCGCTGTCGGGGACGCTCGACCTGGCGCCCGACACGCTCAATCGCGTGCCCACCCTGGGCACCGATGTCCGCAACGTCATCCCGCCGGTGCGGACAGCGTTGCGGGATGTCAACCCGATGCTCGCGTTCATCAAGCCCTACGGGCCCGAACTGTCGGCCTTCTTCGCCAACTTCAACGCGATCATGCAGTACACCGACGAATCCGGAGCTCACTACGTCAGGCTGACACCTCTGGTCAACACATACTCCGTGCAGACGCCCGTGCCATATGAAGTGCTGACCTACACCAACCCGTACCCGGCACCAGGCACGGGCGCGAAGCCCGGTCCCTTCAGTGGGCCCTACCCGAGGGTGGAGCGGGACCCCGAATGAGGGTCCGCAGGCCCGCCATCCGGCGCTCGGCGGCGCGGGGGACTCGTCCCCCGCGCCGGCCGGGCGTGCCGCGCCGGCTGCTGGCATCCCCGTTCCGGGGGGTGCGCTGGCTGCTGGCGCGGCCGCGGCCGCGACTGCGGCGTCCGTCCGTGCGGGCCTGTGCCGGGTTCGCCGTCGTGCTGGTCGTGGCGCTGGCGACGGGGGTGGGGCTCACCCGGGTCGAGTCGGGCGTCCTTCCTGCCCGCCGGGGATCCGGCACAGCGCGCGTTACAGGAGTCCGCGCGTTCCTTCGGCGGCGATCCGATCGTCATCCTCGCGGAGTCCGCGAACGCACGTGAGCTGCTGGGCGCCGAGGAGATCACCAAGCTGGTGGCGTTGGAGGGCGACCTGGCGCAGTTGCCCGACGTCGCCGTGGTCTACGGCCCGGGGACCATCCTGAACCAGATCGCCGGCGCGGCGCAGAACCTGCTCGCGACCATCTCCGGCAAACGGGACGCCCTGCGGGCCGAGGCCGAGGAGCAGGCGCGCGCCGCCGGCCGCTCCGACGCCGAGGTCACCCAGGCCGCGGACGCGGCCGTCGCCCAGTACGACCTGCGCTACGGCAGCCTGCTCGTGCGTGGCCTGCCCGCCGGGCTGCCCACGCTGCGCAACCCGTCCTTCGTCAACGCCGTGGTGTTCGACCAGGACGGCTCCCCCCGCCAGCAGTGGCGGTTCGTGGTGCCGTCGCCGAACGCCGTCGCCATCCTGGTCCGTCCCCGGGAGGGCCTGGACCAGGCGGGAACCGAGCGGTTGGTGGCCGCCGCCCGAAAGGCCGCCCACGGCGCCGGGCTGCACACGAGCAAACTGACCGTCACCGGCATGCCCGCGATCGCCGCCGATCTCGGCGGGCAGGTGCGGCGCGAGATCCCGCTACTCGGTGTGCTGGCTCTCGGGCTGATCGTGGCCTGCTATCTGTTCGTGCCCTGGGTGCGCCGCCGCCACCGGCTGCTGCCGCTGACCGCCACGCTCGGCGCGACAGCGCTCACGCTCGCGGCCCTCGGCTGGCTGGGGCATCCGCTCTCCCTCGGTGTCGTGGCCTTCCTGCCCATCCTGGTCGGGATCGGCAGCGACTTCCCCGCCTACCTGATCCGAGGCGCCGAACCGCGGCGGGTGATCGTGGCGGCGCTGGCCAGCGCCGCGGGCTTCGCCTCGCTGGGACTCTCACCGGTGCCGTTCGTCCAGGACCTCGGATGGGCGCTCGCGGCCGGCGTCCTGCTCGCCGTCGGGCTGGGCTTCCTCACCCGGAGCCGGGTCGTCTACGCCACGGCCGAGCCGGCGGCGGGCGACGCGGCAGGCCGTGCGGTGGGCAAGGAGAAACCGGCGCGGACGATGTCGCGGCCGCGCCGGGCAGCCGTGCTGGTCATGCTCGTTGCCGTCGCGGGAGCAGGCTGGTCGGCGCTGGCGTTCCTCGACATCGAGGCCCGGCCGGACCGGCTCGCCGACGGTGTGTCCACACTGGCCGACGCGCAGCACGCCGAGAATGTGCTCGGATCGGCCGGCGAGGTCCAGATCCTGGTCCGCGGCGCGGACGTGACCACACCACAGGCACTGGACTGGATGCGGCAGGCCGAGGACTCCACCATCCGCCGCTTCGGGGACGACCTGCATCCCATCGTGAGTCTCCCCGACCTGCTGGCCTTCCTGGGAACCTCACCGACACCCGACCAGATCACGGCCGGGCTGGAGCAGCTCCCGCGCTACCTCGCCAGCGCGGTCGTGCGTGCCGACGGCCGGCAGGCGGTAATCAGCTTCGGCGTCGAGCTGGAGGACGTCGCGCGTCAGCAGACCCTGCTGCGGGACGTGCGGGCCGCGCTGCCCAAGCCACCGGAGGGGCTGACCGCCGAGCTGGTCGGGCTGCCGGTGGTGGCTGCGCGCGGATACGAGCTGGTGTCCAACGACCGCTACCCGGCGAGCCTGCTCGGGATCGTGGCGGCGGGGCTGGTGCTGTTGGTGGGCCTGCCCCGCCGTTCCGAGGCGGCGCGTGCCGTGCTGGCCGCGGCGCTGGCCACCGGGTGGGGGCTGGCCGGGGCGTGGCTGTGCGGCATCGCGC
>NZ_CAAAFT010000226.1:0-927 GCF_900634765.1 Candidatus Protofrankia californiensis
TGGGTGCGGCGCAGACGCCACCGGCTGCTGCCCCTGGTCGCGACACTCGGCGCGACAGTGCTCACGCTCGCGGCCCTCGGGTGGCTGGGGCATCCGCTCTCGCTCGGGGTCGTCGCGTTCCTTCCCATCCTCGTCGGGATCGGCAGCGACTTTCCCGCCTACCTGATCCGGGGAGCCGACCCGCGGCGCGTGCTCGTAGCGGCACTGGCCAGCACCGCGGGTTTTGCCTCTCTGGGGCTGTCGCCGGTGCCGTTCGTCCGGGACCTCGGATTCGCGCTCGCGGCCGGTGTCCTGGTGGCCGTCGGGCTGGCGATCCTGTTCCGGTACCGGGTCGTGAACACCGAGGTCGAGCAACCACCGGCGGACGACGAGCCGGTACCGACGATGTCGAGAGCACGCCGGGTCGGCGTGCTGATCGTGCTTGTCGCTGTCGCGGGACTGGGCTGGTCGGCGCTTGCGTTTCTCGATGTCGAAGCCCGGCCGGACCGGCTCGCCCAGGGCGTGCCCGCCCTGGCCGACGCGCAGCACGCCGAGGACGTGCTCGGATCGTCGGGCGAAGTCCAGATCCTGGTCAGCGGGGTGAACGTGGTGACGCCGGAGGCGTTGGCCTGGATGCGACAGGCCGAGGACACCACCATCCGGCGCTTCGGTGGCGACCTGCATCCCATCGTGAGCCTGCCCGGCCTGTTGGCCTTCCTCGGCTCCTCGCCGACACCCGACCAGATCACGGCCGGACTCGAGCAGCTCCCGCACTACCTCAGCGCCGCCGTCGTGCGCGACGACGCCCGGCAGGCGGTGATCAGTTTTGGTGTCGAGCTCCAGGACGTCGCGAAGCAGAAGATCCTGCTGCACGATGTGCGTGCCTCGTTGCCCCCGCCGCCAGCGGGGCTGCGTGCCGATCTGGTGGGGCTGCCTGTGGTGGCCGCG
>NZ_CAAAFT010000226.1:952-1466 GCF_900634765.1 Candidatus Protofrankia californiensis
CTGGTGGGGCTGCCTGTGGTGGCCGCGCGCGGATACGAGCTGGTGTCCGGTGACCGGTACCCGGCGAGTCTGATCGGGATCGCGGCGGCGGGGTTGGTGCTCCTGGTGGGCTTGCCCCGCCGTTCCGACGCCGTGCGCGCGGTGCTGGCCGCGGTGCTGGCCACCGGGTGGGGACTGGCCGGGGCGTGGGTGTGCGGCGTCGCACTCACCCCGCTGACCGTCACGTTGGGTTCGCTGGCCACCGCCACCGCCTGCGAGTTCAGCGTGTTGCTCGGTCAGGGGTACGCGCGTCGGTCGCCGCGGCTGCGCCGGTCGGTGGGTGTGGCGGCGGCGGCGGCGTCCACCGGCTATCTGGCGTTGGCGGCGTCGAGTCTGTCGCTCATCCGGCAGTTCGGTATCTTTCTGGCGGCCACGGTCGGCCTGTCGCTGCTGGCGGCGTTCGTCGTCGTCCGGTTGTTCCCCACCCGCCCGGTGCGTGCGCCGCGGGCCGGCGGTGCGCTCAGCGTGACGAGGC
>NZ_CAAAFT010000226.1:1491-2478 GCF_900634765.1 Candidatus Protofrankia californiensis
ACGTTACCGGGCCTACCGGGCCTACCGGGCTTACCGGGCCGGTTATGGGCCCGTATCGCCCTGGCGTTGCTGATACCGCTGGTCATCGCCGGGCTCGCGTTCCTCATCGTGCCGTTGGTGGTCGGGCTGCCCGGCGGCGCCGCTTTCCGCGTCGACGGCACCGTGGTGACCAAGGATCAGCTGCATAACCGGGTCAAGGTCCTCGGTGCTCTCTACGGGATTCGTGAGCCTGTCGGGGGCACGGAACTGGAGCAGTTCCGCCGTGACGTCGCCAAGGCCGTCGCGGTCGGGATGATATTGGACAACGCCGCCGCCGATCATCAGATCGTGATCGCGGACAAGTCGGCCCGCGACACCCTCAACAAGATGATCGACGAGCAGATGGGGTCGGACGGGCAGCGTGCCTTCACCGACCTGCTGGGCAAGCTGGGGGTGTCCGAGAACGACGTCCTCGACGAGATCAAGCGTCAGCAGCGCACGGCACGGCTCTTCCAGGACGTGACCGGACCGGCGGTCGTAACCGTCGGTGACGACCAGCTGCCCTCGTACTACGACAGTCACACAGCGGACTTCCTGGTTCCCGAGCAGCGACACCTGCGCAACACCGTGGTCGCCACCAAGGAGCAGGCGGACCAGGTGGTGCAGCGTGCCGGCTCCGGGACGGACTTCGCCGCCCTCGTGAACGAGACGTCGCTGGACGAGGCGACCCGGAGCACACAGGGCGATCTGGGGCTTGTTGTCGCCCCGCAGCTGGAGTCCGCGTACGCGAAGGCCGCCTTCGCCGCTGCGGTGGGTTCGGTGTTCGGTCCGGTGCAGACCCGCTTCGGGTGGAACG
The DNA here is from genome assembly GCF_900634765.1 of Candidatus Protofrankia californiensis. Taxonomy (NCBI): domain Bacteria; kingdom Bacillati; phylum Actinomycetota; class Actinomycetes; order Frankiales; family Frankiaceae; genus Protofrankia; species Candidatus Protofrankia californiensis. The sequence goes on from NZ_CAAAFT010000226.1 coordinate 2,327, forward strand.
TCGGTCAGGTCCTGGAGAGCAAGCCGAGCACCCAGCTGCCCTACGAGCAGGTCAAGGACCAGGTACGTGACGCGCTTCGCTCCGAGCGTGCGCTCGCGGTATGGCGGACGTGGCTCGCCGAACGGATCAAAGCGGCGGACGTGGAGTACGCC
>NZ_CAAAFT010000226.1:2866-4470 GCF_900634765.1 Candidatus Protofrankia californiensis
CTGCTGAACTCGTGCCGACATCCCTGTCGGCGGAGGGGCAAGCGAAAAAGGAACGGTCATTGCGTCGGGGCGCGTGGTCCTGTCAGATCATCGCGGTGTTCTTCGTCCTGCTCGGCGTGGTCGGGCCGATCCTGCCCAGCTGACCAGGGGGCAAAGGCGGCGTGATCATGTTTTATGTTTTCGCGCCGCCGGCAGCCGGTCAGTTCTCCTGCAGCCCTGCCACAATGGTCCGCCGGGCCTCGTCGGCCATTGTGTAGGGCACATACAGGGTGAAACGGTCGATCAGGCCGTCGAAACGGCGCCGGATATCCTTCGCGACCGCAGCCGGTTCGCCCACCACCGCGAACGTGTGCAGCACGGTGTCGTCCACGAGCTCGGTCATGACGTCCCAGTCGTTCTGCTTGGACAGCCGGTGGAGCTCTGTGTGCAGGTCACCCCAGCCGTGCAGCTCCAGGACGCCGCGGTAGGCCGGCGTGGCCCCGTAGAAGGCGATGCGATTACGTACCGTCCGCACTGCTTCGTCGTAGCTTTTCTCGTCGAGCCCGGTGGCCACCAGTCCCGTGTAGGACAGCGTGAACTGCTCCCGCTTCTTTCCGTTTTCATGGAGCACCGACTCCACGTTGGGGAGCGTGACCTCCCGCAGGTAGCGTTCCGTGGTGAACGCATGCACCAGCATTCCGTCGGCGACTTCCGCGGCAACCGAGGTCATCTTCGCTCCGACCGCGGCGATCAGAACCGGCGGCGGGCCGTAGGGGTTGGGGCCGGGATTGAACGTCGGCGTCATCAACGTGTGCTGGTATATGTCACCGCGGAAGTCAAGAGGTTCCCCGTGGTGCCAGTTACGCCATATTGCCCGCATGGCCAGGACGAACTCCCGCATCCGGTCGGCCGGTGCGGACCACGGCATGCTGAAACGGCGCTGAATATGTGGTTTGATCTGAGATCCCAGACCTAATACGAACCGACCGGAACTGAATGCTTGAAGATCGTTCGCTGTTGACGCCATGGTCATCGGGTTACGGGCGAACGCCACGGCTATGGCCGTCCCGACCTGTAGCCGCGGCGAGCGGTCCGCAGCCAGGAGCAGTGGCAGAAACGGGTCGCGGCCGACCTCGGTCGTCCATACCCCGTCGTAGCCGATCTGCTCAGCCTCCGCGATCTGAGCCGAGATACCAGCGATGTCCGCACCGCTGGTCCCGTCTATAGATCCACCGATGTGTCCGTCAACCAGCACTGCCAGCTCCTTCTGATCGTCACGGTGGCGGTTCGTGCCTGCTACCGGGGTCGATTCGCCCCGCGCAGGTCGGATGCCGTGCCTTGACGACCCGGTGGCGCACGGTTGGGCCCGCCGGTCGCGAACGCCGGTGAGGATCATCGTTTCTCCTGGTCGGCCGCCCGGATACGGGAAGCCGACCAGCGCTGTACCGAGCAGAAGACCGATGCCGAGATCAAGGCGCGGTCGACGTACGACCGATCGTGGAGAATTGACTCCGACGGCGAGAAGTAAATCAGGAGTAACTTAATGGGTCAACAACTCCCATCCCTCCAGCGGCCTGCGACGGTGCCGGTCCGCGGGCTCGGACTCCGGCTGAGGACTCCGGTTG
>NZ_CAAAFT010000226.1:4495-19651 GCF_900634765.1 Candidatus Protofrankia californiensis
AACTCCCATCCCTCCAGCGGCCTGCGACGGTGCCGGTCCGCGGGCTCGGACTCCGGCTGAGGACTCCGGTTGAGGGCGTTGCCGTCGGATCGTGCTGTTGTCCGCCGGCCTCGGCAGGGGAGCTTGGGTGAGATCCGCATCCGAACGGGACGGCAGGGGGAGCAGACGGTGAGTGAGAGTGGTGGCAGAGGCACGATCACGAGGACTCCGCGCCCACGCAACCGCAGAGCTCAGATCATCACTGCGGCCAGCGACCTGTTCTATCGATTCGGTTATCACAACGTGGGTACCGAGGACATCGCCAGCGCGGTCGGGATCACCGCCGGCGCGCTCTATCGACATTTCCGCAGCAAGGAAGAGCTGCTGGCGTGCACGCTGACCGACAGTTTCGAGCTGGCGGCGGCCGTCGTCGATCGGCATCGCTGCGGTCAGCTCACGGCCATGGTGCAGGACCTGGCTGAAACCGCGGGCAGGCGGCGTGATCTCGGAGTGTTGTGGAGCCGGGAAACCCGCCATCTCAGCGACGAGCAGCGACAGCGAATGCGGGAGAGGTTCTTCGCGTTCCTGTCGGGCTTTGTCGCCGCCATGAACGACACGCGCGACGAGTTGAGCCGAGATGACGCCGAGCTGCTGGCATGGTGTGCACTCGCCGTGCTCACCAGCCCTTCCTACCACCGGGTCTCGGCCCCGCCGGAGGCGATGGTCGCGCTGCTTCGCAGGATGGCCCTGTCGGTGTGTACCGCCGACATCGCCGGCGCCGCGTCCGAGGTCCCGGGTACGGATCCCGGCGCTGCTGAGACAGGCCTGTCACCCCGGGTGCGTCGTGAGGCGCTGCTGGTGGCCGCGGCCCGGTTGTTCAGCAGCCGTGGCTATCAGACGGTGACCATGGAGGAGGTCGGCGCCGAGGTCGGGGTGACCAGCACCGGCGTCTACCGGCATTTCGCCACAAAGGCCGACCTGCTGACGGCGATCGTCGCGCGCGCGGCCGAGCCCCTGCAGCTGGGAATGTCCCGAGCGCTGTCGACTGCCACGACCGCCTTGGACGGACTGGAGAACGCGGTGGTGGCTTACATCGACTTCGCGATGGCACATACTGATCTCGTCAACGTGTTGGTCGCCGAGGTTATGAACCTACCGTATCCGAATCGTCACAGAATCCGTAAGACGCAGCACGATTACGTCGCGGAATGGGTGTCCCTGATGGAGGTCACGCACCCGGAGCTGGACCGGTCCGCGGCGCTTTTTCGTATCCACGCCGTGCTGATGGTGGTCAACGACGTGGCACGCACGGCCCATCTGCGAAAACAGCCAGGGGTAACGGATAAGTTGCAGTTGGTTGCCGCTCGCATCCTGCACGGCTGATATCCGGCCGGCGACACCTGCCGGCCTGCCTACGCCGGCTGGAAGCCCTGGCGACGGGAGCCTCGACGAAAGGGCCTTGTCAAAGAACCTTGACGAGGCGACTTGACGACGTGACCTGAATCACCTACGGTTTGTCCCGAAGTAAATTCTGCAACACATGGACCTGGGCTCTGGGGCTGTGGCTGACTCTGCCAGAGGGGGCGACGGACGTCGGGGGGTGCTGTCGTCGCGATCGGTCACACTTCGGATGTGGAGGACAAGGGACAGTGGCGTCACCATATTCCACTACTACATTGGCACAGGGAGACCTCCGGGTTCGGCAGGGGGCGCTGGTCTCGGCATTACATGTGGCGGTGGATGCGGCTCCGGCCGAACCCGGCAGCCGGTTGGCCTCGGCTCTTGCGGCCAGGCTCGAGCGGATTGACGGCGAATCCATCGGCGCGGAACTCCAGGCGGGGCACTCCGCCCGGGCCTGTGACCTCCTTGCCGAGCTCAGTGCCGTGCAGACCGATCTGCGCGAGCGCACGTTGGGAATGCCGTTCCAAGCACTGAGCCGAATCCGCGAGGAGCTCGCTCGGGTGCGCCGGGCAACGACCTCCGCGGAGGTCATCGCGTCCGCTCCGGCCGCCTTGTGCGCGGCCTGTGGATTCGACCGGGCGATGATTTCCAGCCTGCGCGGTTCGACCTGGCTGCCGGCTACGCTGCATGTCGAGGTCGACACTGACAGTGCGGTCAACGCGGCGTTTCGGGACTTCATCCAGGACGTGAGGATTGCGTTGACGTCCTCGATGCCCGAAGCCGAACTCGTCCGCCGGAAGGCGCCGGCGCTGATCCAGAACGCGCAGTCCGAGACCCGAGCCTTCCGTCCACTGATCGAGGTGTCCCAGACGCGAGAGTATGTCGTCGCGCCGATCATCGCGGGTGGTTCGGTCGTCGGCTACCTACACGCGGACACATATTCGTCGGGGCGTCGCCTGACCGGTGACGACCGCGACCGCATCCAGATCTTCGCCGACGGCCTCGGCCTGATCCTCGAGCGCACGGTGCTTCTCGAACGCCTTGCACTGCAGCGCGAGCGGATCGGGAAGGCGTTCTACGCCGCCCGAACGATGACCGAGGGGCTCAGCGCCGCCCCGGTCCAGCTCGTGCGGCAGAACATTCCGGCTACGGAATCCAGGCCGCCGGTGTCGCTGCCGTCCATGCTCGCGGCCTCGGCGCCCCGTCTCCCGGACGGGCTCACCCCGCGGGAGCGGGAGGTGCTCGCTCTGCTGGCCAGCGGAGCGACCAACGCACAGATCGCCGATCGCCTGACCGTTTCCGAAACTACGGTGAAATCACACGTGAAGCACATCCTGCGCAAGTTGCACGCGTCGAACCGAGCCGAGGCGATCGCCCGGTACCTGTACCTCGCGCGCAGTCAGGACCGCGCGTTATGACCGCGGCGGCCCCTGACCGCAAACCCAGCATGTTTCCGACGCCTGCCGGCGACCGAGGCTGGCGACGGCGTGGACGTGATCTCGCCGCTCGCATCGAATTCATGCATTGTGAGGTTCGTGCTGCCCTCCACGTGGAGCCGACGGCATCCGTTGTTCCCGATGGCCTGTCAACGTCGGCCGAGATCGTCTCCACCCTGACCGGGCACTGCATCGACCGGTTACGAGTCGTCACCGGTCCAATCAGCGAGGCCGGCCTACACCTGTACCGTCTCATCCTGGATCTACAGGAACTCGCTTTCGACCTCTACCAGTACGACCTGAACCTGCGCACACGGCGGTTCGCCGACTGCGCCGCCGGACTGCAGCGCCTGCGAGGGCTGCCGAGCTCGGCGGACCTGCTGGATCAGGTGTGCCAGGAACTGGTACATCGGTGCGGGTTCGGTCGCGCGGTGCTCTCGCGGGTGGAAAACGGCGTCTGGCGTCCGTGGATGGCCTACTTCAGCAACGGTGACGAGTTCGAGTCATGGTTTGCGCGCTGGGTCGACCAGCCGATTCCACTCGAGGGCCTGACGCCCGAGACCAGGCTGCTGACCGAGTGCCAGCCCACGGTCGTGTACGACACCGCGAGCACGAACGTCCACCGGCCGATCATCGTGGAGTCCGGGCACTCCAAGTCCTATGTCGTGGCCCCGGTGATGCGTGGGACGGACGTCGTCGGTTTCCTGCACGCGGATCACCATCCGTCGTCGCGTCGCGTCGACGATGTTGACCGGGACGTTCTCTGGATGTTCGCCGAGGGCTTCAGTCACGTCTATGAACGAGCCGTGTTGATGGAGCGTCTCCGTACTCAGCGCAACCACGTCCGCGAGATCCTCTCCTCGGCGGTCCAGATGATGAACGAGTTCTGTGACGCGGGCATCGATCTCTCGCGGCATGCGGACACCGGAGCCATGCCTGGCAACGGTGTCCTCCCCGCCCCGATCGCCGCCGCGCACACCGGCGGCGATCTCACCGCGCGGGAATCGGAGGTCCTGGAGCTGATGGTGGCGGGCGCTACGAACAGCGCCATCGCGGAAACGCTCGTCATCGCCGAGGAGACCGTGAAGTCACATGTGAAACACATTCTGCGCAAGCTCGGCGCGGTGAACCGGTCTCAGGCGATCGCGGGATCCCTCGGGATGACCATGCGTGAAGTCAATGCCTGAACCGCGATTCATGATCGTGGTGAGTGCGGCGCCGATCCTCACCAGATAGCCGATTTTCACCGGATGGTGACGGCGAACCTCTGTGGTGACCGCGGCTGGAAACAGCCGCGGTCACCACAGACAGAGCGCTGTAGTCGGTACAGCGGTCGTCAGTGCAGCGCTCGCCGGTTGAGCTCCACCTCTACGGAGCGCCGAGCAGGCCCAGTTCGGACCGGCCGAGCAGGTCGTAGGCCTGGTCGGTCGTCAGCGGGTGGAACGGTCCGCCACGGGCGTCCCGGTAGAGCCGCTCCAGGACGTGCCCGCGCCGGAAGGCCGAGCCGCCGACCAGACGGAGCGCGGCGTCCGTCACCTTGATCGCCGTCTCGGTCGCGGCGACCTTGGTGACGTCGACGAACGCCGCCCGCGCGATCGGGTTCCACTCGGCGTCACGGCCCTCGATGAGGATCCGGGCGGTCGTCTCCAGCGCCCGGGCCGCCGTCTCCGTCTCCAGCAGAATCTTGCCAAGCCCGTACTGGATGTAGCCGATCCCCTTCAGGGCGACGTCCTTGCCCTCCTGCGTCGCACCGAGGGACTTCTTCTTGAGGATCTCCCGGGTCTCGGTGTAGGCCTTCTCCGCGAGGCCGAGGTAGACACCGGAGAAGCTCAGCGACGCCCACTCGAACTCGCCGAAGAGGCCGTTACGGAAGTTGCCGCCGTACGACGAGGCCGGCACGTAGACCTTGTCGAAGACGAGCGTGTGGGTGCCGGTCGCGCGCATCCCCAGGGTGTCCCAGGTCTCGATGACGCTGATCCCGGGCGTGTCGATCGGGATGACGAAGACGGACTCGCGGGCCGCGTGCTCCTGGAAGTCCTCGGGCAGCTCCCCGGAGGGGTCGGTGACGGTGGCGTTGAAGGCGACGATGTCGGCCCCCAGGCAGAGGGTGGCCCAGGTCTTCTTGCCGCTGATGTGCCAGCCGCCCTCACCGTCGGGGACCGCCACGGTGTCGGCGAGGCCGGTCAGCCCGGCCCGGTCCTCGCTGAAGGGCCCACAGACGATCTTGCGCTCGTTGACGACCTCGGAGAAGACCCGCTCGCGGGTCTCCTCGTCCAGCAGGCCACGGAAGATACCGATCATGGTCTGGTGCATGTTGAACGCCAGCGCGATGGCCGGGTCGCCCTTGGCGAGCTCCCTGGACACCAAGGTAGTGGTCCAGATGTCGGCGCCGAGGCCGCCGTACTTCTTCGGGACGGCCAGGGCAGGCAGGCCGCTCTCCTTGTAGAGCGGCACGAGCTCGGTCGGAAAGCGGTTCTCGGCATCAGCCCGTGGTCCGGCCTCAGCGAAATGCTTCGCCAGCGAACGGGCTATCTGTATCACCTCGGCCTGCTCGGCCGGGGTTATTTCCACGTCGTGCTTCCCCATACCGCAACTCACTCCCAACCATCGACGACCATGTGCTCGTAAACCTAATCGCGACGCCTCCCGTCGGAATCTCCCCACAGGAGAGATTCTGCCCTTCGACGGGGTGACACAACCCTGGGAACGGCCGCTTGCCAGGGAGATTCCGGCGGCGTGCCACAGGCGTGCTGTCCATGGACGCACTCGGTCCGCGACCGTGGCTTCTCATCGTTACGAGGGCACGGCGAGCCGGTCACCGTCGACCGGTGGGGGATCTTCCGCGGCCGGACCGCGTGGCGGCGCGTGCCGCGCTGGCCTGCCGGTTCACCCGAAGGGGCACCGTCTTTACCCCCGGAGGATGAGGCGGCATCTTCAAACTGGTTCTACGGTTGGGTCACCTACCTGCCGACCGGATCGGCAGCGTCTTTCCCAGGTTCCCTGGGGGGGCCGCGGGTGCGTGCGAAAACCATGATCGTGTATCCTTCGGCCCGCTGGTACTCCAGAAGGAGGGGTGGCCAGATGTCTTCTCAGCGGTTCGCCGTGTTATCGCTGAAGGCGTTTGGTGAACGCGCGGCGAAAGCGCACACCCGGTACGTTGACCAGACAACGGTATCGGGATCCAGCGCTACCGGCCGGTGGGAAGCCGTTCAGTACCTCCGGCCAGACCTTCCACGGCTACGACTCCGACGGCTGGATCAGGCGGGAGCCGACGTACTGGGACGCGGTCGCCCCGCTGCACGCCCCGGGCCTGCCGGTGTCGATTCACCGCGGCGTCACCGGCCCGGTGCTCACGGGCGCGACGGTCGCCTGACTCCCAATCAGGCCAACCAGGATCGAAACGGAGTACATCGATGAGCCGGGCCACCGAACACGCCGAGCGCTGGACGCAGGCGATCACGAGTGACACCGACGTGGCGGTCACTTTGTACACGGACGACGTCCGGTACGAGGACCATCAGGATGCCGACCAGGTTCCTGACACGGCCCCCAGCAAGGCCGACCTCCGGGAGCAGCTTGCTCCGTACTCGAACAAGGATGCCGACAACGGTATGGGAATTCATCGTTTCGAGGTGCTTGAAGCGATCGAAACCACCGGGGGCAACGGGTCGCAAGCCGTCACGATCCTGTGGCGCTGGACCGGTGAGCATCTTGCCGGGTACCAGGGTGTGCCTACCGAGGGCAAGAAGCTCACCACCCGGGGGCAAACCTGGCACCAGTTCGATGCCGACGGCAGAATCGACCGTGAGCTGACCAACTGGAACGACACGCCGGTATTCCAGCAGCTCGGGTTGCCAGTCCGCACCCCGCACCACTGGGAGAAGGACGTCGATCCTGGTTCGTCGGACTGAGCAGGCGGACCGGAGTCGGCGCCGCTGCGCCAATCGTGGGAGGTACCGGTGGCATTACCCCAAGCATGGCATCAACGACTGAGACTTCCGGCGGTGGCGGCGCCGATGACCGACGTGTCGGGCCCCGATCTTGTGATTGCCGCCGCTGTGCACGGCATCATCGGTACTTTTCCTACCCATAACGCGAAAAGCACTGACGAGTTGGACGCATGGCTGTCACACATTGCTGCGGCGACGAAGCGTACTGACTCCGTGTCCTCGCCCGTTGCCCCGGTGGGCGCCAATCTCGTCGTGCACCGATCCAACGCACGGCTGTCCGGCGACCTGGACTGCCTGCTGCGGCATCGCCCCGAGATCGTCATTACCAGCGTGGGGTCTCCCGCGGCAGTGATCGGGCCGTTGCACGATGCCGGCATCCTGGTGCTGGCCGACGTGGCGAGCCTGCGCCACGCCTACAAAGCGATCGAATCCGGTGTGGACGGCCTGGTGCTGCTGTCCGCCGGTGCCGGCGGACAGACCGGGTGGGCCAATCCGGTCTCCTTCGTACGGGCTCTGCGCAACGACTACGACGGGATCCTGGTCCTGGCCGGCGGCATCAGCGACGGTCATGGTGTTCTGGCCGCTCGGGCCGCCGGTGCCGACCTGGCCTATCTCGGTACTCGATTCATCGCTACAACCGAGAGCCTGGCCTCTGCGGAGTATCAGCAAGCGGTGGTCGAGGCCACGCTCGACGATATTGTATCTTCGGTGCAGGTCAGCGGCCTGTCGGCCAACGTGCTCAGAAGTTGGCTCGAGGCCCACGGCGTGACGCAGGCTCCGCCCACCGGCCTCGACGGCAACGCTCATGCCGGCTTCGCCCAGGACCGGCTGCTTGCCCAGCATAACGTTTGGGCGGCTGGCCACTCGGTGTCCGGAATCGACACGGTTCTCGACATCTCGGTGTTGGCGGAACGGCTTGCGCACGAATACCAACAGGCCCAGGACTTGCTTCTACAAGCCCCGGTGAACGGCATTTCCAGAAGGTGGAGGTAGAGCACTCATGTGGGGCACGCTGCCAGAGGTATTCGATCGGGCCTGTCTGTACTACGCGAATTCGACGGCGATCGTCGATGGCGATCGCCGGCTGACCTACCGGCAGATGCAGACGTGGGCCAACCGGGTTGCTCACGGGCTCGGCGCGTTAGGGGTCACCAAGGGGGAGAGGGTCGGCCTGCTCCTGCCCAACGTCTTGGAGTTCATCCCGACCCAGCACGGCATCTGGAAGGCCGCAGCGGTACTGGTACAGCTGCCGACCCGGGCTGCCGCCGCCGGTCATCGGGCCAATCTGAAGCAGACCGCGGCGACCACGCTTATATATCATGCACAGTTCGACGCGATTATCGCCGAGGTGGTCACCGGGTTGCCCGACCTGCGGCGGGTCATTCGACTCGACGACGGACGTGGGCCCGCGGACACGACTGTTCCCGGTATCCTCGACTATGCGACGCACTTCGACTCGCAACCGGACACCCCCCCCTCGGTGGCTATTTCAGAGGATGACGAGGCATATGTGCTCTTCACCTCCGGAAGTACCGGAGAGCCGAAGGGTGTGATCAATTCCCACTTTACGTGGGCGCATTACAGCATCACCGCCGGCCTGGAGATCGGCGACATCCGGCCGGGTGAGGTTTTTGCCCACGGCGCTCCGTTGACCCATTACACCCAGATTTTCGTGATGCCGACCTTTCTGCGCGGTGGCACGAATGTGATGTTGCCGGGGCTGGACGTCAATACTCTTCTCGAGAAGATCGAGAAGGAGAAGGTGACGGCCACGGCCGTGGTCCCGACGATCGTCTATCTGTTGCTCGATCACCCTGATCGGGCGAAGTTCGACCTCTCGTCGCTCAAGACCATGATCTACGCGGGTGCCCCGATCGCTCCCGAACGTCTCCGTGAGGCACTCGATATATTCGGCCCGATCTTCATTCAGGCCTATGCCGGTACCGAACCGGGGTACGTGTCGTGCCTGCGGAAAGAGGACCACCGGGTGGACACCGAGGAAGGTGTCAAGCGGTTGGCGTCGGCCGGCCGGCCGCTGCCGTATGTGAAGCTGACCATTCAGGACGAGCAGGACCGGCCGCTGCCAGTCGGCGAGCCGGGCGAGATCTGCTCCCAGCAACTCGGACAGATGCTCACCTACGTCGACTCCTCGCGCAACGCGGAGGCGCTGCGCGGCGGCTGGGTCCACACCGGCGACATCGGCTTTGTCGACGACGACGGGTTTCTTTACATCGTGGACCGCAAGAAGGACTTGGTGGTAAGCGGCGGCTTCAACGTCTTCCCGCGGCAGGTGGAGGACGTGCTGCTGACCCATCCGGCGGTCGCTCAGGCGGCTGTTTTCGGTGTACCGCACGAGAAATGGGGCGAAGCCGTATTCGCCGTCGTGGTCACCAAGCCCGGCCAGCGTGTCGGCGAGGACGAGCTGATCATTCACGTCAAACACCAGCTGGGCAGCGTGCCCGCGCCCAAGTCGATAGTGTTCACCGACCAGCTGCCGGTCAATCCGGCTGGAAAGGTCGACAAGAAGACGATTCGCGCGCCCTACTGGGCCGGTCGCACCCGCCAGATCGGATAGCTCCGCCGAACGCCGGTCGCCACCTTCCTGGCAGCGTGACTGCACGCCAGCCCGATCGGCCTGCGAGATGAGGAAGAACCATGGGAATGACGATGAGTTCTCACAGCCGTACCGGCCATGCCGGCCCAAGCCTGTCCGAACGGTCTGCGCCGGCGGTTCCCCTCGTGGACTCCGCCCACTTCCGTGATGTCCTCTCACGCTTCGCAAGCGGGATTGTCGTCGTGACGGCGATAGCGGGGGACCAGCCGGTCGGCCTGACCTGCCAGTCGTTCACGTCGCTGTCCCTGGAACCGCCGATGGTTCTGTTCTGCCCGGCCAAGTCGTCCACGTCCTGGCCCGCGGTGGCAGCGGCGGGAAACCTGTGCATCAACATCCTCAGCGAAGGGCAGGACGAGGTCAGCAACGGGTTCGCGCGAAGCGGTGCGGACAAGTTCGCCGGAGTCGACTGGACGCTGCTGCCCAACGGCTCGCCGGCGCTGGACGGCGCTGCCGCCCACATCGGCGCAAAGGTTGCCGTGATCCACGAGGGTGGCGACCACCACATCGTCACCTGTCTTGTGGAATCCCTGCAGGCACATGAGGAGCGCAATCCGCTCCTCTATTATCGAAGCAGGTATCGGCACCTCCGAGCGCTGGACTGAGAGCGCCCGTACCGGTCAGTCGTCATTGAAGGTCAGCTGTGTCCAAAGGAGGACAAGATGTCTGCACCGCACTACCAGTTATTCATCGCCGGAGAATGGGTCGATTCCGCGGAGAAGTACGAGATCCGCAGCCCCGCGACGGACGAGCTGGTGGCAACCGTCGCCAAGGGCGGGACGGATGACGTCGATCGTGCGGTTGCCGCGGCCAAGGCCGCGCACGAGGCGGGGCAGTGGCGGCGTACTCCTCCGGAGGAGCGCTCTGCGCTGTTGCACACGGTCGCCGATCGTCTCGAGGAGCGGCTGGAGGAGCTCGCGGCTCTCCAGACCCGCGAGAACGGCGCGACAATCCGCGTCACCGGAGCCCTGCATCTCGGCCTGTCGATCGGCCAGCTCCGGTATATCGCCGATCTCGCGAAGTCCTACGAGTTCGAAAAGCCCGGACCCGAGATCGGACCGATCCCGGCCGCGGGTATTCTGCGCCGCGAACCGCTCGGGGTGGTAGCCGCGATCGTGCCGTGGAACATTCCGCTTCTGGTCATCGTTTGGAAGATCGCTCCGGCGCTCGCCGCAGGCAACACCGTCGTGCTCAAGCCCGACGAGCACTCGCCCTTGGTGGCCCTCGAACTGGCCAAGGAGTTCGAGGCCGCCGGCCTGCCCAAGGGTGTGCTCAACGTCGTCACCGGTGACGGCGACCCGGTGGGTGCCTATCTCAGCGGGCACCCGGACGTCCGCAAGGTGGCGTTCACCGGTTCGACCGAAGTCGGCAAGAGCATCCTGAGCAAGTCCGCCGAGACGGTCAAGCGGGTGACACTGGAGCTGGGCGGTAAGGGGCCGAACGTCATTCTCGATGACGCGGACCTGCCGCTGGCCGTCGATGGAGCGCTGTTCGCGGCCCTGGCCAACAACGGGCAGGCATGTGAGGCGGGAACCAGGCTTCTTGTGCCGAGCACCCTGAAGGACGAGTTCCTCGCCAGGCTGGTGGAGCGGGCGAAGACCCTCAAGCTCGGAAACCCGTTGGATCTTGCGACCGACGTCGGCCCGGTGATCAGCAAGGGGCAGCGGGACCGTATCCTGGGCTACATCGAGTCGGCCCGGGCTGAGGGCGCTACCATCGCCCTGGGTGGTGGGGTGCCACAAGGACCCGAGTTCGCCGCTGGGAACTGGGTGGAGCCCACCATCGTCACGGACGTCACCAACGACCAGCGCATCGCCCGGGAAGAGGTCTTCGGCCCGGTACTGACCGTCCTGACGTATGACTCTGTGGACGAGGCGGTCAAGATTGCCAACGACACGAACTACGGGCTGTCAGCCGGGGTGTGGGGACGGGACGAGTCGCGCGCCGTGGACGTGGCCCGGCAACTGGATGCCGGCATGGTCTATGTGAACGACTGGCATGTCATCAACCCGGCCTATCCGTTCGGCGGAACCAAGCAGAGTGGCCTGGGACGCGAAGGCGGCCCCGACGCACTCGACGCCTACACCGAGCTGAAGTACATCTCGGTCGATCGCTCCGGCGGGCTCGAGAACCGGGCGGCGTTCGCCCTGGTGCTGGGAACGCCGCCCACAAGCTGACGTGGCCTGAGAGTCCGGCGTCGACACGCCGGACTCGAACCCGCCCAGTGCAGACCGTCATGAATGGTCGCCTTTGCCGGCGACATCCCAGGAAGGGTATGTGACCTTGTCAGCCGAGGCGTACATCTACGAGGCAATTCGAACCCCTCGCGGGAAGGGAAAGAAAGGGGCGTTGTACGGGACGAAGCCTCTGGACCTCGTGGTGGGTCTCATCGACGAGGTACGGACGAGACTTCCGCAGCTGGACCCGGCGTATATCGATGACGTGGTCCTGGGAGTCGTCTCCCCGATCGGGGACCAGGGAGGCGACATCGCAAAGGCGGTGGCGATCGCCTCCGGACTGCCGGACACGGTGGGCGGGATACAGGTCAACCGTTTCTGCGCCTCGGGCCTGGAAGCGACCAATATCGCGGCGCAGAAGGTGCGCTCCGGCTGGGACCGGCTGGTCCTCGCCGGTGGCGTCGAGTCGATGTCGCGGGTGTCGATACTCTCCGACGGCGGGCCGTTGTTCAACGACCCGACCACGACCTATGACCACTACTTCGCCCCGCAGGGAATCGGCGCCGACCTCATCGCCACGATCGAGGGTTTCAGCCGCGAGGACGTGGATGCGTACGCCGTACGTTCGCAGGAAAAGGCCGATACGGCCTGGCGGAACGGCTACTTCGCGCGATCGGTGGTGCCGGTCAAGGACATCAACGGAGTCGTGATCCTGGATCACGACGAGCATCGTCGGCCTGGTTCGACAGTGGAGTCCCTCGGCGCGTTGAAGGCGTCTTTCGAAGGCCTCGGCAGGTCGGGCGGATTCGACGCCGTCGCGCTTCAGAAATACCACGAGGTCGAAAAAATCAACCATGTCCACACCGGAGGAAACTCCTCGGGCATCGTCGACGGCGCGGCACTCGTCCTTGTCGGCGGGGAGCAGGCGGGCAAGGATCTCGGCCTCACGCCGCGCGGCAGAGTCGTCGCCACGGCGATCAGCGGGGCTGATCCGACCATCATGCTGACCGGGCCGAAACCGGCGACGGAAAAGGTGCTCGCCAGCGCCGGGCTGACGCTGGACGACATCGATCTCTTCGAACTCAACGAGGCGTTCGCGTCGGTGGTGCTCAAGTGGACAAGGGATCTGAAGATCCCCGAGGAAAACGTGAACGTCAACGGAGGAGCGATTGCGATGGGGCATCCGCTCGGCGCCACCGGTGCGATGTTGGTCTCCACGATGCTCGACGAACTCGAGCGCAGGGATCAGCGTCGGGCACTCATCACGCTGTGCATCGGCGGCGGTATGGGCGTGGCCACGATCATCGAGCGCGTGTGAACATCTCGACGGATGCGGGTGGATCGACTATGGCGTACACAGAGACCATCCATTGGGCGCATGACTCCGACGGCGTCGTCGTGCTGACCCTGGATGATCCACAAGCTTCGGCGAACACCCTCAGCCGGGATTTCGTCGAATCGCTGCAGGGGACCGTCGACAGGCTTGAGCGAGAGAAGGAGACGATCACCGGTGTCGTCCTCACGTCGGCGAAGAAGACCTTTTTCGCCGGCGGCAACCTGAACGAGCTGAAGGCGCTTCGCAAGGAGGACGCTCCGGAGTTCACAGCACATCTGAACCGGATCAAAGGGCTGCTGCGCTCCTTGGAGACCATCGGCAGACCTGTCGTGGCCGCCATCAACGGCGCTGCTCTCGGTGGCGGTCTCGAACTCGCGCTCGCCACCCACCATCGGATCGCCGCCGATGTTGCGGGGAACCAGATCGGTCTGCCGGAGGTCGGGCTCGGGCTACTGCCCGGGTGCGGCGGGGTGGTGCGGACCGTGCGCAGCCTCGGCGTCGTCGACGCCCTCGGGAAGGTGCTGCTGTCCGGAACCCGTTTCAGCCCCGCTGACGCCCTCGAGCTCGGGCTGATCGACGAAATCGTGGCAACCGTGCCCGAGTTGATCACTCGTGCCAAGTCGTGGATTCAACAGAATCCCCAGGCACGTCAGCCGTGGGATGCCAAGGACTACCAGATACCCGGCGGGACACCGGCTTCCCCTTCCCTGGCGTCGGTCCTACCCAGCCTGACGGCCAAGCTGCGCGCTCAGTTGGGCGGCGCACCGCTGGAGGCACCGCGGGCCATAGTCGCCGCCGCCGTGGAGGGCGCGCAGGTCGATCTCGACACGGCGTCGCTGATCGAGACCCGGTATCTGATCCACCTGGCCACCGGTCAGGTGGCCAAGAACCTGATCCAGGCGTTCTTCTTCGACACTCAACAAATCAAGGCCGGTGGTAGCAGGCCGGCTGGGTTCGAACGGTTCCAGGCGACGAAGGTCGGTGTTCTCGGGGCCGGGATGATGGGCGCGGGCATTGCCTATGCGGCGGCGAAGGTCGGAATCCCAGTGGTCCTGAAGGACGTCAGCCTTGCCAACGCCCAGCGGGGCAAGGCCGTCGCCGAGAAAATCGTGGCCAGGGCGCTGTCCAAGGGGAAGACCTCCGAGGCGGAGGCGGCTGCGCTGCTCGGCCGGATCCAGCCGACGGAGGATCCGGCCGGCTTCGACGGAGTCGACTTCGTCGTCGAGGCGGTCTTCGAAAGCGTTGAGCTGAAACACAAGGTCTTCGGCGAGATCGAGGAGATCGTCGATCCGGACGCGGTACTCGGCTCGAATACCTCGACCCTGCCGATCACCCTGCTGGCGCAGGGAGTCCAGCGGCCGGAGGACTTCATCGGCATCCACTTCTTCTCGCCGGTCGACAAGATGTCTCTCGTCGAGATCATCAAGGGTGGACGCACCTCGGATCGAACTCTCGCCAAAGTTTTCGACTTCGTGCAGCAGATCCGTAAGACTCCCATCGTTGTGAACGACAGCCGCGGGTTCTTCACGAGCCGGGTCATCATTGCGTTCCTCAACGAGGCGGTTGCGGCTGTGGGTGACGGTATCGCACCCGCCAGCATCGAGCAGGCCGCGCTACAGGCCGGCTATCCCGCCGGCGCGCTGCAACTTCTCGACGAGCTGACGCTGACGCTGCCGAGAAAGATTCGCGAGGAGACCAGATCGGCGGTGGAGGCTGCCGGCGGCGTCTGGAAGGCGCACGCAGCGGACGAGGTCATCGACCGGATGATCGACGAGTTCGGGCGCACAGGTCGTTCCGGCGGCTCCGGATTCTATGAGTATGACGAATCGGGCCGTCGACAGAGGCTGTGGCCGGGTTTGCGCGAGGCGTTCAGGGTGCCGGGCCGCACGATCCCGTTCGACGATCTCAAGGAGAGGTTGTTGTTCGCTGAGACGATCGAGGCCGTACGCGCACTGGACGAGGGAGTCATCGAGTCGGTAGCCGATGCCAACATCGGTTCGTTGTTCGGCATCGGCTTCCCCTCGTGGACCGGTGGCGTCTTCCAGTACATCAACCAATACGAGGGGGGACCGGCTGGATTCGTGGCGCGGGCGCATGAGCTGGTCCAGCGTTACGGCGAACGGTTCAGCCCGCCGGACTCCCTGGAGCGCGCAGCGGCCACGGGCACGTTGTACGTGTAATGGACAGACGCCGTGATGCTCTTCACGGTGGATCCATGCCCTTCATGCTTTTTGTCGCGCGGCCGGAGGCCTTGAGGAAACCTGGG
>NZ_CAAAFT010000226.1:19676-27826 GCF_900634765.1 Candidatus Protofrankia californiensis
GTGCGATCATGCTTTTTGTCGCGCGGCCGGAGGCCTTGAGGAAACCTGGGCTGGGAGGGAGTGGATGTCGGTGTCTGTGGGGCTGAGCGCCGGGCCGGGTCTGGTTGACGACGGCCGGCTGGCCGATGCTGGTGACCAGGCGGGCCAGCCTGATCCGAAGGTGCGGGCAAGGGCGCAGAAGCGGTCGTTCAGCGCCGATTACAAGCTGGCGATCTTGGCGGAGTACGAGGTGGCGACGTCACCGGGTGCGAAAGGTGCTATTCTGCGCCGAGAGCGGCTGTACGCGGCGCATATCGCGTTGTGGCGCCGGGCCCGGGACGCTGGCGCCTTGGCGGAGTTGTCAAGGCCGATCGGCCGGCCGCCGGCGGATGCCCGTGACACCGAACTCGCTGAGCTGCGCGCGAAGAACGGGCGGTTGGAGAGAGAGCTGGCGAAGGCCCAGCTCGTGATCGATGTCCAGGGAAAACTGCACGCGCTCTTGGAAACGTTGTCCGGGAGCGCGCCCGCGGACAACGGCGTGCCGGTCTCCTCAAGGAGGCCGAGCGGGTGATGGAGGATGCGATGGTCGTGCTGGTACCGGAGATCGGTGTGGCGGCGGCGTGCGCCGCGGTCGGCCGGTCCCGGTCCACGTACTACCGGCGGCATCGAAGAAGCCCGTATCCTTCACAACTTCTGTCTCGAAAAGGTTGCCCGGTTGTGGCGGTTGATGCGTCCGTGGCCTATAAGGCGTGATCGCTCCTCCTTTGGTTCGCTAGTCAATGAATAATCACTTGGAGACGGTGTGGAGTTCGGTGAGGACGCGGAGCTGCAAGCTCTGCGGGAGACGGTCGCGGCGATCTCTAAACCGTTCGGCGGCGCTTACTACACCGAGCACTCGGAAGCCAGGAAACCGACCAGCGAGGTGTGGGCGGCTCTCGCCGAAGCGGGCTTCATCGGCGTGAATCTCCCGGAGGAGTACGGCGGCGGAGGCGGTGGCATCGTCGAACTCGCCGCCGTCTGCGAGGAGAGCGCAGCTCAGGGGTGTCCACTGCTGCTCCTGCTCGTCTCGTCGGCGATCTCAGGAGAGGTGATCTCCCGCTTCGGCAATGAGGAGCAGAAGCAACGCTGGTTGCCGGGCCTCGCCTCCGGCGCCCACAAGATCGTCTTTGCGATCACCGAGCCCGACGCTGGCTCGAACACCCACAAGATCGCGACACGGGCTGTCCGGGACGGCGACGACTGGCTCCTCACCGGCCAGAAGTACTACATCTCCGGCTTCGACGAGGCTGCCGCCGTGCTGGTGGTGGCCCGTACCGGCACCGACGAGGCCACCGGCAGGGCACGCCTGTCGCTGTTCGTCGTGCCAACTGACGCGCCCGGCCTGACCACCCACCCGCTGCCGGTGGCGGCGCAGGTTCCCGAACGGCAGTTCACGCTCTTCTTCGACAACGCCCGAGTCGCCTCCAGCGCGCTCATCGGCGAGGAGGGGGACGGGTTCCGGCAGGTCTTCCACGGCCTGAACCCGGAGCGGATCACCGGCGCCGCACTGTGCGTCGGCATAGCCCGGTACGCGCTGGGCAAGGCTGTCGACTACGCGCGCAACCGACAGGTGTGGGAACATCCGATCGGCGCGTACCAAGGGATTTCGCATCCACTGGCGAAAGCAAAAATCGAAACTTCTCTCGCCGCGTTGATGACGCAGAAGGCCGCATGGGTACATGATCATGGTTTGCCCGCGGGCGAACCCTCGAACATGGCCAAGTACGCCGCCGCGGAGGCCGCGCTCGCAGCCGTGGACCAGGCTATTCAGACCCACGGCGGCAACGGGATGGCTGTCGAGTACGGCCTGGTGCCGTTGTGGGGACTGGCCCGGGTGCTGCGCATCGCGCCGCTCAACCGGGAGATGATCCTCAATTACGTCGCGCAGCACAGCCTCGGCCTTCCTCGGTCGTACTGAGGGGATACATATGACGATCACTGCTACACACCCCAGGGCAGTCGAAGGCACACCTTTGAGATCCCGTCTCGACACGACGTCGGATCTGTACCGCACCAACCGTAAAGCCCAGTTGAAGAACCTGGCCGAACTCGACGAGCAGCTCGAGCTCGCGCGGGCGGGAGGCGGGCAACGTTACCGGCAGCGCCACCATGAAAGGGGCCGGCTGCTGGTGCGTGAACGGATCGAGCTGTTGCTCGACCGCGACGCACCATTCCTGGAGCTGTCCACGCTGGCCGCATGGGGAAGTGAGTTCACCGTCGGGGCGAGCGTCGTCTCCGGCATCGGGGTGGTCTCCGGTGTCGAGGTACTGGTTCTCGGACATGATCCGACCGTGCGCGGCGGCGCGATGAACCCCTACTCGCTGAAAAAGACGCTCCGCGCTCTGGAGATCGCCCGGCGCAATCGCCTGCCTGTGGTGAATCTCGTCGAGTCCGGTGGTGCCGACCTGCCGAGCCAGGCCGACCTGTTCGTCCAGGCCGGAAAGATCTTCCATGACCTGTCCGAACTCTCGGCGATGGGCATCCCCACCATCGCGCTCGTATTCGGTAACTCCACAGCGGGCGGCGCATACGTACCAGGTATGTGTGATTACACGGTGCTTGTGGATCAACAGGCCAAAGTGTTTCTCGGGGGCCCGCCGCTGGTCAAGATGGCGACCGGCGAGGAGTCGAACGACGAAGACCTCGGAGGCGCCGCGATGCACGCTCGCGTCTCAGGGCTGGCCGACCATTTCGCCGTCGACGAGCAGGACGCAATCCGCATCGGCCGGCGCATCCTGTCCGAGATCAACTGGCGGAAGAGCGGTCCCGGCCCGAGCCTGCCGGCTGATTCACCCCTTTACGATCCCGAAGAGCTGCTCGGGATCGCGCCAGCGGACTTCCGGGTTCCGTTCGACCCGCGTGAGGTTCTTGCCCGGGTTGTCGACGGCTCCCGGTTCGGCGAGTACAAACCCGACTACGGCACGAGCATCGTGACCGGCTGGGCCTCCATCCACGGCTTCCCGGTCGGGGTGCTGGCCAACGCCAACGGCGTCCTTTTCAGCGAGGAGGCCAAGAAGGCGTCGGAGTTCATTCAGCTGGCCAACCAGGCGGACACGCCGTTGGTATTCCTGCAGAACACCACCGGGTACATGGTCGGTGCGGCCTACGAGCAGGGCGGCATCATCAAGGACGGCGCCAAGATGATTAACGCCGTCACCAACAGCACTGTGCCGCATCTGACGATCAACATGGCCGCGTCGTTCGGCGCCGGCAACTACGGCATGTCCGGTCGGGCGTACGACCCGCGGCTGATGTTCGCCTGGGTGGGAGCCAAGTGCGCCGTCATGGGTGCCACCCAGCTCGCCGGTGTGTTGTCGATCGTCGGCAAGGCCGCGGCCGAGGCGTCCGGCCGGCCGTTCGACCAGGACGCAGATGATCAACGTCGGGAGGCGGTCGAACGCCAGATCAGCGCCGAGTCGCACTCGTTCTTCATGAGCGGCAAGCTGTACGACGACGGCGTCCTCGACCCCCGCGACACCCGCACGGTGCTCGGTATCGCCCTGTCTGCCGCTCATTCGGGCCCGATCGAGGGGCGCCGCGGTTATGGCGTCTTCAGGATGTGAGTCTTGTGGTCACGAAGCTGTTGATTGCTAACCGCGGTGAGATCGCCTCGAGGATCATCCGCACCGCCCATGACATGGACATCGCCACGGTCGCGGTCTACTCCGACCCGGACACCGATGCCCCGTTCGCCAGCGAGGCCGACGAGGCGATCCGGCTGCCCGGGGCGACACCGACCGAGACGTACCTCAGGGGCGACCTGGTGATCGCCGCCGCGCAGCGCGCGGGGGCCGACGCGATCCACCCCGGCTACGGTTTCCTGTCGGAGAACGCCGATTTCGCCAGGGCCTGTGCCGACGCGGGCATCGTGTTCGTCGGACCGCCTCCGGAAGCCATCGAGGCGATGGGGTCGAAGACCAGGGCGAAGGAGCTGATGGACAAGGCCGGGGTGCCCGTCCTGCCCGGATTGGTCATCGACTCCGAGCTTCTCTCCGACAGCGACCAGCTCGCTCAGGCAGCGGCGGACCTGGCGTTCCCGCTGCTGGTCAAGGCCGCCTACGGCGGTGGCGGACGCGGCATGCGGATCGTCCGCCAGGTCGGTGACCTCGCGGAGGCGGTCGCCAGCGCGCAGCGCGAAGCGGCGTCGGCGTTCGGGAACGCAACCGTGTTCCTGGAGCACTATGTCGAGCGCCCCCGTCACATCGAGGTGCAGATCTTTGCCGACCGGCACGGCAACGCGGTGCATCTGTTCGAGCGGGAGTGTTCCATCCAGCGGCGCTACCAGAAGATCATCGAGGAGGCTCCTTCGGTCGCCGTCGATGACGAGCTGCGCGACCGCCTCGGCTCGGCCGCGGTCGCGGCCGCCCACGCGATCGGCTATGTCGGCGCCGGGACGGTGGAGTTCGTACTCGACCAGCACGGACAGTTCTTCTTCCTCGAGGTGAACACGCGGCTGCAGGTCGAGCATCCGGTCACCGAGCAGGTGACCGGCCTCGATCTCGTCCGCGCCCAGCTCCTCGTGGCCGAGGGAGCGCCCCTGCCCGACGACCTGCGCCGGGCGCGTATCACCGGCCATGCCATCGAGGCCCGGCTGTACGCCGAGGACGTCCCGGCCGGCTTCCTGCCGGCGACCGGGACGGTGCACCGTTTCGAGGTTCCGGCGCTGGAGGGGATCCGCGTCGACAGCGGGATCGCCGACGGATCGGTGATCGGCGTCCACTACGACCCGATGCTTGCCAAGATCATCGCTTATGGTCCGACCCGTGACGCCGCGATTCGTCGCCTCGCCCGGGCCCTTGCCCGGACCCGTGTCGACGGCGTGACCACCAACCGTGAGCTTCTGGTGGCCATTCTGCGGGAGGAAGAGTTCCGCGCCGGCGCCATCGACACGGGCTATCTCAGCCGGCACGACCCGGTGACGATGGGTTCACCCGTCCTCTCCGAGGACGTCCTCGCGACCCACCTGGTGGTGGCCACACTCACGGCCGCCGCGCAGCGCCGGGCGAACGGAGTGCTCCCGACGGCGCCGCCCGGGTGGCGCAACGTCCCGAACGCGTCCCAGCGCAACGTGCTGGAGGTGTCCGGCCGGCCGATCGAGGTCCTGTACCGCCAGCACGGTGATCGCGTCGATGCCAGCGTGGACGGCCGCGCGGTGGAGGTACTGGTCCACCACATCGGCTCCGAGCGGTCCGACGTCACCGTCGGCGGCGTTCGCTCGACCATTCACGTGACCCGCAGCGGGACGGTTTTCCATCTCGACGGCCGCGGCGGCTCGACCGTGGCACGGGAGGTTCCACGGTTCGTCGAACCAGGCGCGAGCGTCGCGGCGGGTTCGTTGATCGCACCCATGCCGGGCACGGTCGTTCGGGTCGCCGTGGAGGAGGGCGAGGCCGTTACCGCGGGCGACGTGGTGCTGGTACTGGAAGCGATGAAGATGGAGCATACGGTAACCGCACCCCAGGACGGCGTGGTGGTGGAGATCAACGCGCACCAGGGTCAGACCGTCGACGGCGGCTACGTTCTGGCTGTGCTCGCCGTTGGCGAGCAGTCATGACAGCACCGGTCACCTACGTCCTGGACGGACCGGTGGCGTGGCTGACCATCGACCGACCGGACACGCGCAATGCGCTGTCGGCCGATGTCAGGCAGGGCCTGCGCGACGGTATCGCCAGGTTCAACGCCGACGACGCGGCGGCTGTCCTCGTGCTCACCGGCGCGGGGGATCGGGCGTTCTGCGCCGGCGGCGACCTGAAGGAGATGGCCGACGGCGCCCTGCGGGTACCGTCGCCGGACTATGTGCCGCAGATCGGCCGGAACATCAACGTCGGCAAACCCGTGATCGCCGCGGTCAACGGTGTGGCATACGCCGGTGGTTTCCTGCTGACGCAGTGCTGCGACCTCGTGATCGCCGCCGACGGCGCCAAGTTCGCGATCACCGAGGTCAAGGTCGGCCGTGGTGCACCGTGGGCCGCACCCCTTCCCTACCTGCTGCCGGCGCGCATCGCCATGCAGATGCTGATAACCGGCGATCCGCTGTCCGCGCAGCGCGCCTACGAGCTCGGTCTGGTCAACGAGGTCGTCCCCGGCGCGCAACTGCGTCCCCGGGCGCAGGAACTCGCCGAAAGGGTCGCGGCCAACGCCCCGCTGTCGGTCCGCGCCGCCAAGCGGACCGTCGGCCTGCTCGCCCAGCTGCCGTTGTCCGAGGCGTACGACGAGGCGGAGCGGATCTGGGAGCCGGTCTACCTCAGCCAGGACGCGCAGGAAGGACCCCGGGCGTTCAGCGAGAAGCGCACGCCGGTCTGGACCGGGCGCTGATGGCCGCCGATGTGCGGTCGCTGCTGGCTGACCTGGCCGCCGAGACCGAGGAGCTGACAGTCCTCCTGCGTGGCCTTGACGAACCCGGCTGGCGGACGCCGACGCCGGCCGCCGGCTGGGACATCAGCGACCAGGTCAGCCACCTGGCGTATTTCGACGACGTGACAACGCTCGCCGCGACCGACCCGGAGCGCTTCGACGTCGAGGCGAAGAAGCTGACCGATCTCGGTGACGACTTCGCCGCGCACGTCGCCCACTGGTACCGGGACCGCTCGGGCAGCGAGCTGCTCGGATGGTTCGAACAGGCGCGGAGTACGCTGCTGGAAACACTGGCCTCGGTCGAGGCCGGGACGAAGCTGCGCTGGTTCGGTCCTCCGATGAGCGTCCCGAGTTCGGCCACCGCCCGCCTCATGGAGACCTGGGCGCATGGGCAGGACGTCGCCGACGCCCTGGGGGTGCAACGCCGGCCGACCGACCGGCTCCGTCACATCGCGCACCTGGGTGTCGCGACGGTCGGCTGGAGTTTCGCCGTACGACAGCTCCCCCCGCCCGACAGGCCGATCCGGATCAGTCTCACCGCCCCCGATGGCTCGCGCTGGCAATGGGGACCTGAGGATGCGGCCGATGTTGTCACCGGTCCGGCTCTCGACTTCTGTCTGCTCGTCACCCAGCGCCGCCACCACGCGGACCTCGACCTACAGGCCACCGGAGCCGCCGCGACCCGCTTCCTCGAGATCGCCCAGGTCTTCGCCGGGCCGCCGGGTGCCGGTCGTCCTCGGAACGGAGAACACCCATGACCGCACCGGTAGCACAGCGGCGTCCGATACGCATCGCCAACTGCTCGGGCTTCTACGGAGACCGTATCGATGCCGCGAAGCACATGGTCGACGGCGGTCCGATCGACGTGCTGACCGGCGACTACCTCGCCGAGCTCACGATGCTGATCCTGTGGAAGGCCCGGCAACGCGACTCCGAAGCCGGGTACGCCCGCACGTTTCTCACCCAGCTCGAACAAGTACTCGGCACCTGTCTGGACCGCGGCATCAGGATCGTCACCAATGCCGGCGGTCTCAATCCTCAAGGACTGGCCGAGAAGGTGGCCAAGGTCGCCGCAAGTCTCGGTCTGTCTCCCCACGTCGCCTATGTCACCGGTGACAACCTCGTGGACCGGATCGGAGCGCTGCAGGCGGCCGGCGAACCGTTCGAGAACCTCGACACCGGACGCAAGCTCGCCGAGCTGGGCGTGGAGCCGGTGACCGCCAACGCCTATCTCGGTGGATGGGGCATCGCCGCCGCGCTGGAGTCGGGAGCCGACATCGTCGTGACGCCTCGGGTGACCGACGCCTCTCTCGTGCTCGGCCCCGCGGCCTGGTGGCACCGTTGGGAACGGACCTACTGGGATCAGCTCGCGGGAGCGGTCGCGGCGGGTCATGTGATCGAATGCGGTCCGCAGGCATGCGGCGGCAACTACTCCTTCCTTTCGGAGATCACCGACCGGCGGTATCCGGGGTTCCCCATCGCGGAGGTGGCCGCCGACGGCAGCAGCGTCATCACCAAGCATGCCGACACCGGTGGCCTGGTCTCGATCGGTACGGTCACTGCTCAACTGCTCTACGAGATCGCGGGACCCGCGTACGCCAACCCCGACGTCATCGCCCATTTCGACACCGTCCAGCTGTCGCAGGAAGGTCCGGACCGGGTGCTGCTGCATGGCACCCGGGGGAGTGCCCCGTCGGACCGGCTGAAGGTCGCCGTGAACTACCTCGGCGGATACCGCAACACGATGACCCTGGTCATCACCGGCCTCGACATCGAGG
>NZ_CAAAFT010000226.1:28540-30655 GCF_900634765.1 Candidatus Protofrankia californiensis
GAGGAGAAGGCCGCGTGGGCCCGCCAGGAGCTGTTCGACCTGCTCGGCGGCGAAGCTGCCTTCGATGCCGTTGACGTGCAACTACTACGATTCGATCATGAAAACGCCGAGGTCAACGCGCTGGCGACCGCGCATCTGCGGATCACGGTCAAGGACCGTGATCGCGCGCGCGTCGGCCGGGCGTTCTCGGACGCGACCATGGCTCTCCCCCTGGGGGGCTACGCCGGTTTCCACACCACGACACCACCCACCAGCGAAAGCGCGTACGGCGTCTACTGGCCCACGCTCGTCAGCCGGGACATCGTCACCCAGCGTGTCGTGCTCGGTGACGGCTCTGAGCTCGTCATCCCGCACAGTCCGTCGGAGCCGGAGACGAGGTGGCCCGAATCCGCATCATGGCAGACCTCGCATCCCACCGCGGGGGATCTCGCCGGCACGACCGCCCGTCCCGCGGACACGAGTGAAAGGGTGCGTGTCCCGCTCGGACGTCTGGTCGGCGCACGCTCCGGGGACAAAGGCGGTAACGCGAATGTGGGTATCTGGGCTCGTGACGATGCCACCTACGGCTGGCTCGTCGCCGAGCTGACCGCGGAGAAGCTCGTCGACCTGGTACCGGAAGCCTCCGGACTGGAGGTGCACAGATACGAGCTGGCAAATCTACGTGCCCTGAACTTCGTCATCGTCGGGTTGCTGGGAGAAGGAGTCGCCTCGGCGACACGCCCCGATCCGCAGGCGAAGGGCCTCGCCGAGTATGTACGTTCGCGCCACATCGACATACCTGTCGATCTCGTTCGGTAGAAACGATCTCGTTCGGTGGGAGCTTGCCGGGAACTCGCCGGGAACATGGAACGGCGCGTCCATCGCGATGTTCTCCGCGGTGCCGGTGAGCTCGTCCACCGTCTCGCAGCGGACGGCGACCAGTAGCGCGTGGCAGGTCGGCCACCGCGCCGGCAGCGGGTGCCGGAGCCAGCCCCGGCGTACTGAGGAGCACGCCGGGGCTGTCCTGCGTTACACGTCACTTCAACGTGTAAGAAATTGAGTGCGAAAAACGGCTGCCGTCACGACCGTATGTTCCCTCGGTCTCATGATTCGACGATCTTCGATGAAACGGTCGACGACGGGCCGGTTCCGCAGCGCGCGATCAGAAGGGGCGGGGTGTGGAACTGCGTCCGCTGCTCGTCGACGGCTGCGTCACGGTTCGCCCTGGCCGCCCCGCGGACGTCACCGTGTTACGAATGATCCTCGCCGAGGAGCCGGTGGCCTGCTGGTGGGGGGAACCGGCGTCCGCCGACGAGGTGACGGCCGACCTGCTCGGTGACAGCGGCACGGTCCTGCTGGTGATCGAGGTGGCCGGTCAGGTCGCCGGTGGTGTCCAGTACGCCGAGGAGAACGACCCGCAGTACCGTCACGCGAGCATCGACATCTATCTCAGTGGCCGGTTCCAGGGCCGCGGTGTGGGGACGACGGCGGTCGGGCTGGTGGCCCGTTTCCTGTGCGAGCGGCGGAGGCACCATCGGCTCACGATTGACCCGGCCGCGGCCAACACCCGGGCCGTTCGCTGCTATGAGAAGGTCGGTTTCCGTCCCGTCGGCGTCATGCGCCGCTACGAACGCGGACCGGACGGTCTGTTCCGCAACGGGCTCCTCATGGACCTGCTCCGCGAGGAGCTGATCGCGGAAAGCGGAGGCATGTCCCCTCCTGCGTGAAGCTCGGTAACGGTCACCGGATCGGCCCCATCGGCATGTCCGAGGAGAAGGACGAGGTGACGATGGCGGCGGAGGACGATGGCGGCGGAGCAGGCCGACGTCGACGCTGGTCACAGGTCGATGCGGTGTTCCTCGTCCCAGCGTTGCTGGTGCGGGGTGACCTCACGGGCGACGAACTCCCGGACGACGGCCCGGAAGTCCTCATGGTCCTGGTCGTAGAGCGTGCGCTCCACAGCGGAACTCCTCGGTCGGGATGTCACGTTCTTACTTACCGATCGCTAAGAAGGTAGAGCTGATCGGCTGAAGGGTCAATGCCCCGCGGCGGGGGGGCGGGGGCGGGGCCCACCCCAACTCCAGTCGACGATCATGATTTCGGTCGCTGGTCACGCTCATCCCGGCCGCATCCCGG
>NZ_CAAAFT010000227.1:0-2043 GCF_900634765.1 Candidatus Protofrankia californiensis
CTGTCGGCGGCGCCGGCCAGGCCCGGGATTGTTCCCGGCCACGATTGCGGCCAGGTCCTCGTCGATGCAGCGGTCGCCCTCGGTCGCCAATCAGTCGCTGAATAATCTGATTATTTTGAATGAGCTATAGTCTTGTCCGACCCAGCCCCACCTGATCTATCGGGACAGCGAGCGAAGGAGATCGAGCGGAGTTGCCGGACGGACAGACCGTGGCATCGACCACCACGGGAACGACCACGTGCCCGCAGGCCTGCGACGACCGGCGGACCGAGGCACGCCGCACCGCAGCGGCCCTGCGCGCGCACGCCGGGACACTCATCGCCACCGGAACGATGATGATCCGCTCCCGGGCCCCGGTCAGCATCTCCACCCCGCTGCGGCTGGAGTCCGAACCCGGCCAGATCGACGGGCGCACGATGCAGGTCGAAGAGGGCAGCCGAGACGTTTATTTGACGTTCGATGACGGACCGAACCCTTTTTGCACACCGCAGGTACTCGATGTGCTCGCGGAGCACCGGGTAGTCGTCACCTTCTGCGTGATCGGGGAGCATGCGGCCAAGCATCCCGAATTGATCCGGAGAATCACCGCGGAAGGCCATGGCCTGGCCAGCCACACCATGACTCACCGAGACCTGTCCCGGTGCGAGCCGGGCGAGGTTCAACGGGAGATATCCGACGCGAACAAAGTCATCAGGACCGTTTGCCCGCAGGCCTGCGTGCATTACCTGTGAGCGCCGTACGGCGCCTGGACCAGCGAGGCCCGGGCGGCGGCTCTGTTCGGGCTGGAGCCCCTGAACTGGTCGGTGATCCGCGCGTCTGGTCGCGTCCCGGCGTGAATGTGATCGTCAAGACGGTGCTGACGCGCATCCGGCCGGGCGGAGTCATTCTTCTGCATGACGGATGCCTGGCGGATGAGTGGCTGAGTGCCAGCCACACCGGGCCGCGTGAACAGACAGTCATGGCGCTCCGCCGGCTGATTCCGGCGCTGCATGATCGCGGATTTGTCTTCCAGCCGCTTCCCGCCCCGTCCGTCCATTCGCCGATCAGCAGGCCGGTCTGACACCCTCCGGAGGTCCTGATGTCGACCGCGGTGAGCATTCTCTCCACCGCCAACATGATCATCCCCTCGTCCTATGCCACCCTCGCCCTGGGCTATCAGGGCGCGAAGACGTTTTATGCCCGGCGCGCCTACCGGCCGACTACCACGCACCACGCAGACCCTTGCGACAGTTTGCCGAGTGTGGATGTGATTATTCCCTGTTACCACGAGGACCCGCTGACCCTGGCGGCGTGCCTGCGTTCGGTCGCGGCCCAGGACTACCAGGGTGAGTTGCGGGTCTACCTCGTCGACGACGGCTCTACAAATCGCGACCGCCTGGAGCCCGTTTACGACATCTACGCCGGCGACCCGCGGTTCACCTTCCTGCTGCTCCCCCACAACGTCGGGAAGCGCAAGGCACAGGTCGCGGCGATCCGCCGGTCAGCCGGTGACCTGGTGGTCAACGTCGACTCGGACACCACCATCGAACCGGATGTCGTGCGCAAGTTGGCGGCGAAGATGACCGATCCGGCCGTGGGCGCGGCCATGGGGCAGATGGTCGCCCGCAACCGACGCGCCACCTGGCTGACCCGGCTGACCGATATGGAGTACTGGATCGCCTGTAATGAGGAGCGGGCGGCCCAGGCTGAGTTCGGCGCTGTCATGTGCTGCTGCGGGCCGTGCACGGTCTACCGTCGCTCTGTCCTCCTTGAGGTGCTTGACCAGTACGAGACCCAGTTTTTCCGGGGGCGGCCGAGCGACTTCGGTGAGGACCGTCACCTGACCATTCTCATGCTCAAGGCGGGCCTGCGTACCGAGTACGTTCCGGACGCCACGGCGGCGACGGTGGTACCCGAACGAATGCGGCCATACCTGCGCCAGCAACTGCGGTGGGCGCGCAGCACATACCGCGATACGTTGCTGGCCATACGCCTGCTGCCCCGGCTCGACCGCTATCTCATGCTGGATGTGGTAGGCCAGAACCTCGCACCACTGTTGCTCGG
>NZ_CAAAFT010000228.1:0-1157 GCF_900634765.1 Candidatus Protofrankia californiensis
GAAATGTTTCACGTTCCAGGCACCCACAGCTCTGTAGGTGTTTCGAAAAAACTCGGCAAGTTCCGCGTGGTCACCCGGTTCGAGCTGATTCTCCCAGTACGTTTTCCACTGAATTTTCGTTTTCATAGGAAAATCTTCCAATTTTTGCAGGGCCCCTGATGGGGTCGCGAGTATTCCATTTCATTCGGTGGCTCGGCTGTGGCTGGTATTGATTCTGACCCATCGAATCTCATGCAAGCGGCGGTTCAGTTGTCAGTCGCCGCGGCTCCACCGGCCCCGCGCCCTTACCAGCCGTACCCCATCGGTGTGCCGGCCGCCGGCAGCCGGGGCAGCGCCTCCAGCAGCGGAGGACCGGGGACGAGACCCTGGTGGCGTAGCTCGCGGATGAGAAGCGGCACCACAGCCAGCGTCTGGTCTTGGTGACCGGCGCTGCAGCCACGTTTCCTTTCGGGCAGGCATCCGTCATGTAGCAGTACGATCCCACCCGGATGGAGCTGCTGCCGGAGGGCGTCCATGATTTCTGTCACCCCCGGTGCCGACCAGTCACGCGAGTCTATCGTCCAGCCGAGAGGCTGCAGGCCGAGTTCGGCCGCCACGCGCCGCGCCCCGTCGTTCCACCGGCCATACGGTGTGCGTAGATACTGCACCCGCGCGGTGGGAGCGACAGCCCGCAGCGTCCGGCTCGCCGCCATTATTTCCCACCGTGTCTGTTGCTCGCCACAGCGCGACAGATCGGCGTGTGTCATCGAGTGGCAGGCCAGGAGATGGCCCTCCGCGGCTATCCTGGAGATGATATCGGGATGTGCGGCTGCGTAGGTGCCGAGCACACAGAATGTCGCGGCCACCTCATGCTCAGCGAGCAGATCGAGAATCCGGGGGGTGTAATAAGGATCCGGTCCGTCGTCGAACGTGAGGGCGATGCGGCGAGTCCCCGACTGACCACCGGAAAACGTGCTGGCCGGGCAACGTCCGGTCACAGTTCGGGCTCCTTCCGACACGCTGTCTCCCGTTTCGCCGGCTCCACGTGATCAGTCGGCGTAAGCTGGTCCTCCCAGCATATCCGCCACTGGATTTCGGTATTCATAGCACATTTCCCAGTCTTGATTGTTTCAGATGGAAAATTAGGGTACTTTCGTTGAGTATCGCTCACGATATGC
>NZ_CAAAFT010000228.1:1542-2177 GCF_900634765.1 Candidatus Protofrankia californiensis
TCGTCGGGGTCTTCGTTTGAAAGGCCGCTGCCACCTTCTCGAAGGCGGTGATGTACTGCTGCATGTGCCGCTCGGTGTAGACCGGGTGGGTGTACAGCGTGAGTGTGCGTGCCGAGAGCCAGTGCGCCGTGGCGCAGCTCGTCCTTGAATAGTCGATCGGGGTGGCGTTGGGGTCGTCGAACGGGTAGTTCAGCTTCCCGAAGCCCATACGCTCGACGAAGACACGCTCCCGATACATCTCTCCCAGTTGTACCACCGTGAAGGGCATGCCCTCTGCGGTCATGGCCGCGGCGAAATCTGCCAGAGGGACCGAAAGCTGCTCCACGTCGAGCACGAAGGGCGCCCACCAGAAAGCATTCTCCCGTGCTGTCGTGTCCACCGGGGTGTGGATCACCAGTGGATGATCCTTAAGGGCCTCGATCAGCTGGCGACCGTTGGCGCGGCGCCGGGGAAGGTTCCACGAGTCGAGGCGGGCAAGTTCGGAACTTCCGATGGCCGACTGCATCTCGGTCAGCCGGTAGTTGAAGCCCACCCGTCGGTGGATGTACTCCGGCCCGAGTTCCATAAGCCCCATACGCCTGGCTACGTCATAACCGTGGTCGCGCAGCGAACGGCATTCCCAACTCAGGGCCTCA
>NZ_CAAAFT010000228.1:2559-3731 GCF_900634765.1 Candidatus Protofrankia californiensis
TCATTGGTGACGATCGCGCCACCCTCACCGCCGGTGGTGAAGTGCTTACTCTGGCAGAAGCTGAAACAGCCGACATCACCGACCGTTCCGACTTTCCTCCCCTTGTAGGTCGCGCCGATGCTCTGCGCGCAGTCCTCGACAACGAACAAACCATGCTTCCTGGCCAGATCGATGATCGGATCAAGATCCGCGACGACCCCGTAGAGGTGAACCACAATGATCGCCCGAGAACGCGGAGTAATCTTCTTTTCGACGTCGGCCGCGCTGAGCGTATGCGACTCGTCGACATCGGCGAAAACCGGCAGTGCACCAGCCTGCAGCACACAGGACGCCGAGGCGACGAAGGAGTACGGAGTGCAGATGACCTCGTCCCCCGGCCCGATACCCAGCGCGGCAAGCGCGGCATGCAAGGCGGAGGTTCCGCTGTTCGTGGTGACGGCGTGGTCGGCGCCGAGGTACGCGGCCAACTCCGCCTCGAATTGCCGGCCGAGTTCACCGGTCCAGTAGTTCACCCGGCCGGTACGGAGAGGTTCCATGGCCCGGTCGATACTCTCCGGCGCGAAGCTGGGCCAGGCCGGGAACGGTTCGTCCGTGACCGGAGTACCACCAAAGATAGCGAGTTTAGACATCATCGACCTCCTTAACGGGCGGGCAGCCGGGACGGAAACAGATGCCGTGTGCCACCGGGTAACATGAATCTCAATCGGCAAGCGAATCGCCGAGCCAACGCGACATGGAAATGATGGTGAGTGCCGGGTTGGCCGCGCCGAGCCGGGGAAAGTTCCCCGGACCGGCCAGGTAGACGCCGGGAAGGGCCTCGACCTCGAGATCGGTCGTGACCTTCAGCGCACCGCCGAGCGGGTGGGAACAGGCTTCATGCTCGAACGACCCGTACGGCAGCTCGAACTGGGCAACCCGCCCGGCCAGAGGTTCGGCGAGCAACGCGTGAAAGGCCTCGGCCTCGCCGAACTTCCGCGACGCCTCGTCCTGGTTTTCGCCGTCGGCCGGGCCGACCAGACAGCCACCGTCCGGACGCGGCGCAGTGATGTCGAGGAGCGAACCCTGGGCGATCTCGTCCGCCAGGCGCAGGAGCTCCTGTCGAACTTTGCCTATGCGATCGAGATCGGCGGACGAGACCGCCGTCGTTATGTGGGCGGCGGCGATACCGTCAG
>NZ_CAAAFT010000229.1:0-4395 GCF_900634765.1 Candidatus Protofrankia californiensis
CGGGATGCGGGAGCGCACCGGGGCGGCCAAGGGCGAGGTGGTCTGGCGCCGCCCGCATCAGACCGGGATCCAGAACATGCTGCGTAACCCGGCCTACGCTGGGATCTACGCCTATGGGCGGACCCGCGTCGATACGGGCCCGTGCGCTGTCTGGGCATCCGCATACAGGCCGGGTCCGTACCGCGTCCGACGACTGGCTGGTGACGATCCCCGGACTGCTGCCCGCCTACATCACCGTCGAGCAGTACGAGGCCAACCTGGCCCGGATGCAGGCCAACCGGGCCCGGGCCGAGTGCCTCGGTGCTCCCCGAGACGGCCCCGCGCTGCTGGCCGGGCTGGTGATCTGCGGGGTCTGCCACCGGCGGATGGGCGTGACCTACGAGCGCAGCCGCACCGGTCTGGTGCACCGCTATGTGTGCCGGCGCGGGCACCTGACCTACGGGGTGGAGCGCTGCCAGCAGATGGCCGGGGCCTTCCTCGATGCCCATGTGGTCGAGCAGGTACTCGCCGCACTGGCCCCGGCGGCGGTGGAGCTGTCGGTACAGGCCACCGGGCAGATCGAACAGCGCCGGCTGGCGTTGGACCGTCTCTGGCGGCAGCGGCTGGAACGCGCCGAGCAGGCGTGTGCGCGGGCCCGGCGCCAGTATGAGCAGGCCGAATCGGAGAACCGCCTGGTGGTCCGGCAGTTGGAGTCCGACTGGGAGGCCGCGCTCACCGTCCGCCAGCAGCTCGTCGAGGACTACCAGCGGTTCATCCGCACCCGCCCTGTCCGGTTGAGCCCGGTGGAACGGGCCGCCATTCGCGCGCTGTCCCGTGACATTCCCGCGCTGTGGCAGGCGGCGACCACCACCTGCGCCGACCGCAAGCAGCTGCTGCGCTGCGTGGTGGATCAGGTCGAGGTCACCGCCGAGGGTGCGAGCGAGAACGTGCATACCACCCTCGTGTGGGCCGGCGGGAGCCGCAGCAGCGCCGAGTTGGTGCGGCCGGTGGCCCGGGTCGATCAGCTGTCCTACTATTCCCGGCTGGTCGACCGGCTGCGGGCGCTGGCCGCCGCTGGGTTGACCGCGAAGGCCATCGCCGACCAGCTTGCCCGCGACGGTCTACGGCCGCCCCGCGGACAGGAGCGTTTCCATGACGGTGAAGTCCTCCAGCTTCTTCACCGGCACGGTCTGTGCCCCGCCCGCCCGCAACCGCATGCCGAGGAGGATCTTCTCGGGCCCGATGAATGGTGGCTGGCCACGCTCGCCCGTGAGATCGGGATGCCGGTGGCGACGCTGTTCGGCTGGCTCAGGCGCGGCTGGATCACTAGCCGGCAGGAGACCCGGCCACCTCACCGGTGGATCATCCTTGCTGACCGTGGCGAGGTCGAACGGCTACGGGCTCTGCACCAGTTGCCCGCCGGCTACCACAACCGGCGCCGCTGGACCGGGGAAGAACCCGCCGACCCGGGAAAGGAGTCTGATTCTCATGCGGCACGAACCCGACAGGAGCTGCACTGAGACCACGACATCTCGGCGGGGTTGAGCGGGTCTGTTGCATTCAGCGGAGTCAGGACATGGCGAGCCCAGCCGAACCGCTGATCAGACCGCCAGCGCGAGCTCGGCGAAGGCAGCCGACACCCGCAGGTGCGGTTCGGCGTCGACGCCGAGTTCGTCGTGGCCGCGGCGAATGTTCCGCACGAACGCATGCCCGGAACTGATCGTCTGCGCGGAGCGCAGGCGTGTGAGCCCGCGCATGGGTCGGAGCCGGGCTTTCAGCTGGCTGTGATCGGACTCGATCCGGTTGTTCGCCCGCCGGGCATCGACATGGTGGGCGGCGGGCAGCAGCTCGTCGAGGATCCGCGGGTAGGAGGCGGCCTGGTCGGTGGTCACCTCGACCGGGCGGCGGCCGTGCGACAGGGCCCGGGTGAAGAAGCGGCGGGCTGCGGCCAGATAACGCTGGTCGGAGGCGAACACGTCGATGACCTGCCCGTCCTGGTCGACCGCCCGGTACAGATAGACCCACCGGCCGGAAACCTTCACATACGTCTCGTCGACAAACCACCGATCCCCGGGAATGTGGCTCTTCTGCTAGATCAGTGGATATCTGATCGGTGATCATGTGACTCGGCCGGGAAGGGTTATGTTGAGGCCACCGCGGGTGAGGGTCGCCTTGGCGATCAGTGCGTCAGGTGAATGGAAGCCGCAGGCGCGTCGGGTGAGCTGGCGCAAGTGGGTGTTGGTGGCCTCGGAGCGGGCGTTCGAGACGGCGTACTCGAGGGTGTTCCGGATCGCCAGACGCTGTTCCTCCACGGTTTTGGCGATCGCGATGAATTCCGGGATTTGGCTGCGGTAAGCCCAGGACAACCAGCCCGCGAGGAGTTTCTTCCCCGCGTCGCCACCGACTGAGCCTTTCTGCGTAACGACTCGTTACGTTCGGTAGCAAGATGCAGAGCCGCGAGAATAGACAGGGCCACTACACCCCGGCCGGCTATTCCACCAGTCGCGGTAGGCCAACCGAATGTCCCGGACCGGCCAATTCCCACCGGTCTTGGGCGCGCTCGACAGGAATCCCCTGCACGGGAACGTTAAGTAACGACAGTTGGGTGGGGTGAACGTGTCCGCCACCGGAATGCCATGATCTTGCTGTTCGGTCGGCCCGGCCCGCCGTGACGACCCCTACGACACGCGCGGGCGGGATCAGGTCGTCCGGTCGTGCTCGACGTGCAGAAGCACCAGGGCCGCCGCCACGATCCTCCCGATCTTCCAGGGGCACATCCTGACACGACGCAACGCCTTGAACGTGACCTTCAGCAGCGTGTTCGCACGCTCGCCGACCGCCCGCTTGCCGTTGTGGGCCTTGTTGGAGGCCTTCTGCTCCTCGGTAAGTTCCCCACCCTTCGGTTTCTTGAACGCCACCACGATGGTGTCCTTCTCGCCTTCGTAGCCGAGGTCACCGAGGGTGGCCAGTTCCGCGCCGATCTCGGAGAGCAGGGGCAGGATGTCGGCGTGTGCGCGCAGCGCGGTGGTGTCGTGTTCCCGGCCCGGGCCGCACCTGCGAGGTCCACAGCGGCCAGCCGTCCGGTCCGCTGAACACCTGGACGTTGCCGCCGTGGTGGTGATGCTTACCCGACCACCACAGGTCCACCCCCGCGGTGGGCCCGGGGGTCCCCACCTGATCCGTTTCGATCAACGTGCCGTCCACGGCGACGTGGCTGTAGCCGGCTATCTTCGCGCCCAGCAGCGCCGACCGAAGCGTCGGCGCCCGCTCGGCGAGCACGTCGACGGCCTCGTGGATGAATCGTAAACAGCCGATTTACCCATTTTGTTGTCGGTGGCCAGCTGCGTGGCCCGGGTGCCGTCGAGGAACCAGCGCGCCACCAGCACCGCCTGCTGCACGCAGGTCAGCGCCCGGGTACCGGCCCGGGTGCCGCGCCGGGCACGCTCCGCTTCCAACAGGCGTTCCAGGAACTGGACCGTCTCGTCACGTGCCGGCAGCACGGCTGTGTATGTCACACTCATCGGGACGCGGAACCCCCCTGAAGCTGATCTTTCGCAGGAACAGTCTTCCTACCGGGGTTCCGCGTCTTCGGGTGGAATCCGCCACGCTGTCGGCGTGTCGCACCGCCACCGCCACGGACGGCAATGGCTCGTCACCCGGCACGTGTCGTTGCCGGCGTGGGAGGCCCCGCCATCAGGCGGGTAAGCATTGGCCGGTCCACGGCAATCTGTTGGCATGTCATAGCTGCCGGAAAGGCCCACGCCGAGTGTAAGGACTCGCCCATTCTTTCGATTTTGCCGTCTGGCTACCCATCGCGACGGGTCGTTACGCGGAAAGGCTCACTGTGAACACCTCCCGTAACTGCTCTTTCAAAAGGTAGGCGGTATACAGCTTCCGGTTCGCCTTCTTGATCGAGGCGACGGTGGTGCGCTGGTCCCCGCTCTGGTTCCCCGGGTTTTTCAGTAACGCCCACCGGGTACCTTTCAACTCCTTGGCCGCTTTACCCCGGCCGGCGTGGCGCAGCTCGTTCACGGTACGCCGACGGACCGCGTCGACCGCTCCCGTCGCCCACGCCACCACGTGGAAGGGGTCCATGCACCGCTTCGCCTGCGGGCAACGGGCTTTGACCACCATGGAGATCCACTCGGCGGCGTCCGCCGACACGATCGTGATCTTCCTGCTGCGGTCGTCGCCCAGCAGATCGAAGAACGCGTTCAACGTCTCCTTGCAGCGGCCTTCACCGGCCCAGACAATCCGGCCGGTGTCATGG
Source organism: Candidatus Protofrankia californiensis (assembly GCF_900634765.1). NCBI lineage: Bacteria > Bacillati > Actinomycetota > Actinomycetes > Frankiales > Frankiaceae > Protofrankia > Candidatus Protofrankia californiensis. The sequence continues at coordinate 4,250 of NZ_CAAAFT010000229.1, forward strand.
TCGATAACGACAGTAAGATAATGGTGCCCTTTCCGGTAGGAGATTTCAGGCTCTTTGCAGTTGGCCGGATTCTGTATTCGGCTGATTACGCCGCCCGCGGGTGGGTGGTGACGGGGGGTAGCCAGTCGGGGCGGGTGGAGCGGGAG
>NZ_CAAAFT010000230.1:0-1229 GCF_900634765.1 Candidatus Protofrankia californiensis
TCGGCCGGACCACTGCCCTGTTCGATCACGGCTGCGAGCGAGACGAGCCGGTTACCGTTCGGAAGAGTCGGCCGCTCCTGCACAAAGATGTTGGCGGATAGCGACGGCACTGGACGGTATCCGGTCCATAGCATCGGGTGTCGGAAACTGTCCAGGGGCTCACCGGGCTCGATTCGCGCGAGGGCCCCGACGCAGAAGTGATCGGTGATGGTAGTCGTGATCAATTCACCTGTCGTCTGGGCCAGAATCTGGATGTTCCCGATAGCGGACGACGCAAGGACACATGCGTCGAACCCCTGTCTCGTCGCGGTGCTATCAGAGGGGGTAGCTACCTCTACATCCCATCCGAGCCTGCCGCGCCTCAGGGACCGCGCACGGCCGCGGACGACGCGGAAGCGGTCGCTCTTTACGGCGAGTCGAAGGGCCGCTGATAGCGGCGAATAGGCTTCGAACTGGCCGGTCAGGCTGTCATAGCGTGCTGCTTGTGGAGCGTGCCGGAGGCCGACTCTGCTCGCAGCAGGCGACTGTGGCGAGGCCACCAGTCCCGGAAACCTCGGGCTGAGTTCCGCGTACACCTGCGCATAGCAGCCGGCCGGGCCGACTAACCGCTCCTGCCAGCAGGGATGCCAGTCGACCAACTCCTTGGAGGTGAGCCCAAGAAGAACGCCGTGATAACACAGCGAACGCCCGCCGAGTCGTTCTGAAAGACCGGCACCGAATCCCCAGCCGTCGCTGGTCCACCACCGGACCTTCTCATCACCCGGATGGATCGAGGTGTCCCAGTCGACATGACGGCGACGGGTCGCCGGCCCGGCTTCGATGACCTCGACTTCCATCCCAGGCCGGGCCGCCATTCGGACCGCGACCTCCAGCCCGGCCATTCCACCGCCGATAACAGCAACCTTGCGGTTCACGGGCACCAGACCTTGTCGTCGTATTCCACATCGCCTTCCATTGGTTCGCCGGTCTTGGCCTGTCGAGCAGAGCCGCGACCGCGGGTCATTGAGTAGGTGTTGTCCCATGTCTGGCGGCCTCCTACAGGTCCGCCAAACACGGGACAAGTACCAGTCGCACTCTAACGGAGCTTTGCCCCAGCCTGACGAGGCCTGTTCGCCGCAGCTCCGATTTCAACGCAAGCTCGGGCAAAGACCTGCGGCCCACCGGCCGATCGCCGCCACGCTGCTACGCCTAGTGACGATGACCGAGAGGCTTAACATCGTAACTACCGG
>NZ_CAAAFT010000230.1:1335-1897 GCF_900634765.1 Candidatus Protofrankia californiensis
CCAGAATGCGCACTGTGGAGCGGGTACCCATCACGATACGTAAACTTAACTCGATCTTCATGGCTTTCGCGCAAACCGTCACCGAGTCGTTCTTCGCCACCCTCGAATGCGAACTCCTCGACCGAACACACTTCGCCGCCCACAACCAGGCCCGCGCCGCCCTGTTCGACTTCATCGAAGGTTTCTACAACCACCGTCGCCGTCATTCGACCATCGGATACGTCAGCCCTCACGAGCACGAGGAAGGGTTCAACCGGTACAGTAGTGCCGCATAGCCGTCAAAGACCCGCTGTGTGAACGGAACCGGGACAGCTTCAGACAGCTGCCTTCACTGAGCTCGCACTGACGATCTGAGCACCCGCCCGACGCAGGCCAACCGTGTCTTGCCTCCGCCTAACGCAACAGAGCCGCCGGGAGACCGCCTATCGGATCGAAACCATGACCAGTCGCATTGTGCACCTCGTGGTGCTCGATGCGATCTTCGTGCTGATCACGTTGCAGCACAGGCAGTCCCAGGACGCACTGGCCGCCACCGGCGACGTCCTGACCGAGCACCGCATCT
>NZ_CAAAFT010000230.1:2552-4446 GCF_900634765.1 Candidatus Protofrankia californiensis
GACGGAACCTTCTCCCTGCAACCGGCAGAGCGGTTCGTGTTCCTCACCCGTCCCGCCGGCCTCCTGGTCCGTGGAGCGAGGGATCTCCACGGTTGGAGGATTGGTACCTTCTCGCCGCGGGCCGCCGGGCACGCGGCTGCCACGGCCCCGCGTGTCGCCCCGGCGGGATCGCAGCTCATTCAAAGAAAGCCTGGTACGGGGTGCCCCGGAAGTGGTCGCGCAGCTCAGCATAGTTTAGCACCGCTTCGCCGAGCGGGCGCGTCTCCTGCTGTTGCAGGAGAAGACAGCCGGACAGCGGATGCGGGGGAACGCCGAGAAAGTCCCAGATCCTCGCCAGGCATTCCCTCGGGCTGTCCCCCAGGTCCTCATAGTAAATTTCGTGGATCTTCTCCGGCGGAAAACGGGCGAAGATGCGACCGTAGAAGCGCTCTGCGCTTCTGAAGTAGCTCTCGCAGTCTGCGGGTGACAGCTTCACCCGCGGCGGCACTGGCGCCGGGCCGTCCGCGCTGGGGGCCAGCCAGCGGCCACTGTCGCGCGCCTGGGTGAGGGACCGGAATGATTCGAGCAGGTTCCGCCTTTGGAGCGCGATTACTTTCAGGCGCGGCCACGCCGCCAGCTCTTCAAAAAAGGTGGGACGTTCGTGGAACTGAGGTTCATTGATCTTGCAGCCAACGCAACTGACCTCGTATTTTTCGTCTCGCCTCGGAAAGCGCACGAAGGCCAGCTCGAGTAGTTCCCCGTCGGACATTTCTGTACGATCGACGCCGGGCCATCCGGTGTCCCACGGATTAAGTAGCTCTCCATTGGTCAAGACGTTCGGATGCTCGTTGGCCAGTGCCTCCAGGTGGTGTGACCCCGTTCGTGGCATTGTCAGTATGACAAATGGCTCTGGAGTCAACAGCGCCCCTCTCCTGGTTCATCTTCGGGATGCGCGGCTGCATGCCTGCCGACCATGCAGAATGTTGCGATGACCTCTGCTCAGCGAGTAGGTCGAGGATCCGGGGTGTAGAGCATGGGCCTGGTCCGTCGTCTGACGTGAGGGCGATGCGGCGGGCTCCAGGCTCGTCGCCGACCGTATTCGGAGCCGGGTGGGCGCGTGTCACAGCTCGGGTCCATTCCGGTCGATGAGCTCTCCGGCTGGCCACTCGTCCACGGTACGCTCAAGCTTGATGACCACGATGAGAAGATCATCGACACATGTCTTGGAATCTTTTCAAAGGTCGGTGGACCTCACCTGGACTCCGGACACGATGGTCGCGCGGCCGGTCCTCTCGACATGCTCGCGTAACTCGTCGCGGACGGTTCCGAAGCCGAACGGGACTTTCAGGTCCAGCAGCGTCAGATACAGCACGTTGAGCCCGACATGATAACCGACTCCCGATTGCTGTAGATCCGGGCGTACCGCATACAACCCGACCTCGGCGACGAGCTGATCGACCGTGCCGAACCTGATAAAACGACGCAGCACCCCGAAGCGCGCCACCACCCCGCACTCGTCATACCCGACTATCCTGAGCTCGGGTCGCGCTCCGGCCCAGCTACGGCTACCCTCGAAATGTTTCGTGTTCCAGGCACCCACCGCTCCGTAGGTGTTTCGAAAAAACTCGGCGAGCTCCGCTTGATCACCCGGCACGAGCTCATGCTCCCAGTACGTCTTCCATCGAATGTGCGTTTTCATAGGAAACTCTCTCGATTCTTCCGGGACCCCTGACGGGGCACGGGCATCCATTTGACAAACCCTGTCCGATGAGGTTCGGCAGAGCGCCGGACGGTTCGATTCTTCGGACGTGTTGGCGGGCGGCGCCGACCGAACCCGGTGAGAGCATGGACCAGCAGGGACGGCACTTCTCTGCAGGCCGCCAAGGCTTCATCTGCTTGTCCGCCGCACGAATTT
>NZ_CAAAFT010000231.1:0-6990 GCF_900634765.1 Candidatus Protofrankia californiensis
AGCCGGCCGGAGTGGACCATGGACTACGCTAGGGGCCGGCTGGCCGACGAACGTCGCCGACTCGACCAGCTTAGGTTCGCCGACTTGGACGTCCGGGCCAGCTTCATGCTGTCCTACCGGGAGCTCAGCGACGAGCAGGCGCTGCTGTTCCGTCGACTCGGGATCGTGCCTGGACCGAGCTTCGGAGTCGATCTGGCCTGCGCGGTCGGCGCCGGTGTGCTCATCGGTCCCGGCAGCACCCTGCTACGCGGCCTCACCCTTCCCAAGGGTATTGACAGCCCCCTCGCTCCCGGCGACGACGACCTGCGGTACGAGGTGGAAAAGCTGCTGGAAGACCTACGCGACGCCCAACTACTCGAACCGGCGAACACGCCAGGGCGGTACCGCTTCCACGATCTCCTCCTGCTGTTCGCCCGGGACCTTCTATCGCGGGCCGATGAGGCGTCCGAGATCCTCGTCAGATTGATGTTCTGGGCTGGCTTCGTGGCGGCTTGCACGAGGGTCTGGACTGATCGGCTCGACCTGCCCGATCAGGCGACCACCGTCGAACAGCGGGCGAGCGGGTTCGCGAGCCGGCAGGAGGCGTTCGAATGGTTCGAGAACGAGCGTGAACACCTGGTCGCGGCCGTGCGGTTGGCGGCGGAGTTCCGCATGGACGACCAAGCCGTCCTGCTCGCCAAAGCGCTCGCAGTCCTTTTTAGGCTGAGAGGCTACTGGGACGACTGGCTCGCGACCTGCACCACGGCGATCGCCGATGCCCGCCGACGCGAGGACCACGAGACCGAGGCAGTTCTCCTGGAAACCCTGGGAACCTGTCTACAAGACCGGATGCGACACGCCGACGCTGTGCCCCATCTCGAACGATCAGTGCAGCTCGCCGACCAGTTCGGGACCTGGCACCTACAGGTGAAGGCGCGAGCCAGCCTGGCCCAGTGCCACCTAGAACTCGGCCGGGGAGACGAGGCTGAGCGACTCCTCAGCGTGGCCGAGAAACTGCTGGCCAAGAATGCAGGACCGGACGACAACTGGTTACTACTCGCCTATATCACCTCGGCGAGAGCGATCTACGACGAGCACATCGGCCGTATCGGAGACGCTCAGCGTGGCCACGAGCGGGTCCTCGAACTCTGTCGGCGCGCCAGGGACCCGCTCGGGCAGGTGACCTGTATGAATCGGCTCGGTCGTATCCACCTGCGGCTTGGGCGGCCGAAACGCGCCGTCGAGTACCTGGAAGCGTCTCGGAAGCTGGGAAAGGGATTGTCGGGCTTCTTCACCGACACGGACGCCGTCCACAACCTCGCCTTCGCGTACCACCTGCTGGGCGATCATCAGCAGGCACTAGAGCTGTTCGAGCAAGCGGCCAGTGCGTATCACCGGTACCGCCTGCCCGCCTTGGAAGCTCAGACACTGCACGAACGCGGAGGCGTCTTCGCCGTTCTGCGTCGCTGGGACGACGCCGCGCACTGCTGGCGACGTGCCGACGAGCTACTCCGCGACGTTACGACATCCCAAGCGGAAGACCTACGCACCAGGTTCGAGCGGGAGCGTTCCAGCTGGCGGACTTGCGTACCCTGGGTGGTCTCCCGGGGCGACGCATGCAGTCTTTAGGGCTCAGGGCGGTCCCTTGCGGCGAGGTAGAGGGTCCAGTCGTGGGTGGCGTGCTGGGTCCAGGCGACGGCGGTGGTGATGTGGAGGTCGAGCAGGCTCGCGAGGATCGGTGCGGGTAGGTCTGCGGCGAGCGTCATGAGCGCGGCGTTGCGGGCGTACCGAGCGTGCGGTAGTCCGTTGTCGCGAAGCGCCCGGTAGACCACGTCGCGGGCGGGTCGGCCGGGGAAGCCTCCGGGGAACAGCCAGGCCGTTGCCGACGGGGCGCTGCGACCGAGAACGGACGCGGTGCGGGCGGCGTCGCGTTGGGCGAGTAGCAGGTCGGCGACGGCCGGAGGGAGAAGCATTCCGTGCGCTCCCAGGCGAAGCAGCGTCCGATTTCCCTCAGTGTTGATCTGGTCGGCGAGCAGGGTGGAGATGCGGCTGACGGGCAGGCCGTAGAGCAGCAGGAGGGCGCCTGCCGCGCGGGCGTGCAGGGGCAGGGTGGTGTCGTGTAGGCAGCGGCGTAGGTGGGTCCACCGGTCGTCTTCGCTGATCGCGGTCACGATGTGGCGTGGGTGCCGTTTCGGGATCGTCACGTCGCCGGTGAGGCGTCGGCTACGGGCCCAGTGCAGGAACTCGCGTGCTGGGTAGGCACTTTCGGGCGGCTGTTCGGTCAGCCAGCGATCGATCTCGGTCTGGGTGAGGTCGGCGAGTGTGGTCTGCTGCTCGTCGATCCAGGCGAGCAGGCGGAGCGCGGCGCGGATGCGGGTGCGGGCCCATCCGGCGGCGTGTGGGGTGAACGGCCGGGCGGGCAGCCGGTGGCGGGCTCGGCGCAGGATCGCCCAGTGCGCCCAGTGCGCCCAGGTGCGGATCAGGTGGCTATGGCCGGCCGGGCGCGTGGTGAGGAGCTCGTCGAGCCAGGGGCCGAGGCGTTCGAGGTGGTCAGCGCGGTCGGGCAGAACGCCGACGTGGACGAGGGTCTGGCGAAACCGGTGCAGGGCAAGGGTTTGGGGCCAGGTGTCGAGCAGCTCGTGGCTGGGCGGTACCTCGGCGGCAGCGAGGCGATTGAACAGCTTTTCGGCGGGTCCTCCGGGTCGCAGCCAGGTCAGGATGGCGTCGGGCGCGTCGGCGTTGGTTAGGGCGGTCGCCAGCGGGCGCAGCTCGGCGCGTATGGCCCCATTCGTGCCGGTGAGTAGTTCGTCGGCGCGGCGGGTGGCCAGGCAGCGTTCGCACATCCCGTCGCGGGGCACGAACCCGGCCCGTCCGCAGGACGGGCACGTGTAGTCGACGTCCAAGCCGGCGCACGGGCCGCAGATCCGCTGCCCCTGCTGGTCGAGACCGACGAGGACCTGGGTGCGCTGGCAGCGTGGGCAGGCGGCCGGGTGGCGGCGGGTCCAGGCGTAGCAAGAGGCGCAGACGCTGCCGATCGGCCAGGTGGCGATGATCCGCCGATCGCATCCGCACCGCGAGCAGCGGCGGGTGGCCGCGGGTCGGCACCGGGTGCACAGGCGGGGTCCGCCGTGGGCTCCGGTCGTGGCCAGCTTCCCGACCAGCCCGCAGGCGTCGCAGACACCGGACAGGGTGCGGCGGTAGCACGCCTCGCACAGCCCCGGCCGGCCGTCGCGGGCGCGGACCTTGAGACGACCTTCCCTTCCACACAGTCCGCAGCGCGACGCGGGCCGGCAGGCGGCGCACAGCGGTTCGCCGTCGTCGGTGCGGGCGGCTTCGACGGCGGATAGGGCACAGCGGGCGCAGATCACGCGGGGTGTCTCGTAACAGCGCCGGCAGATCGGTTCCCCGTTCGGGCGCGCCGCTGGCGGCGTCGCGCGTCCGCAGCTGGTGCAGGTCTGCCAGCTGGCGGGGTCACGGTTCCAGCAGTTCTGGCACACTGGTGTCCCATCCGGGTCGTGGACCCGAACCGGGTTGCGCCGGCCGCAACGCCCGCACTCCTTGGCTTGCCGGCGTCGTGCACACCGGGCGCAGACCCGGCCGCCCTCGGCCCGCTGCGGCAGAGCCGCGGCGACCTGCTCGCAGTCGACGCAAGCGGGCGCCACCACCGCGTATCCCGCTTGGTGCAGCGTGTACGCGAACCGGATGAAGATGGCGGGCGCGTCGGAGCTTCCCGACCGCAGCGCATCGGGGAACGCGGCCAGATGGTCGTCCAACCAAGCCAGCCGCGAGTTCACCGTTCCCGCGATCGCGTCGAGATGGTGGCGTGCGTCGGCGTCCGTCATCCGCGGGACGACAGCGACGAGCCGTGTGGCCACTGCGTGCAGTAGCGCCTGGCGGTCGACGGGCGGTCGCCGGCCGGCTCGTGCCGCCGGCCCTCGAAAGGAGTTCGTCGAAGCTCCCGGTCTGTCGGGTGTCATAGCCCCTCCGGTCGGCGGATCGTGGTGCGCCGCGGCCCCGCCGGCGCACCACCCGCGGTCCGCCGGCCCGCGGAGGCCGTCTTCGCGACCTGCTCGGCGACAGCCACAATCTCGATCAAGTCGTTCGGCGTGCAGCCGAGCACGTCGCACAACGCGGCGAAGGTGTCCATCGACAGCCGCTGCGGGGGCTGGGTCACCAGCCGAAAGACCTGTTCCCGGGAGAGGTGCACACCGCGTTCGGCCAGCAGCGGCACCAAATCGGAGGTCTGAAACAGCCCCTTTTCCGCCATCCGGGTCCGCAGATGCCAGCGGATACTCGTCGTCCGGGTCACCGGGGCGTCTCCCACAGATCCTCGAAGCGGCGCAGTGACTTCTCCAGCAGCCGATTGCGGAACTCGTCCGACACCGATGTGTAGATCGCGGTCGTGGATGCGTAGGAATGCCCGACCTGCTGTTGCACGAACAGCGGCGGATAGCCGAACTCCAACAGATGGGTGACGTAGCTGTGCCGCAGAGAATGCAAATCCAGTTCCTCTGGCAGCCCCGCCGCCCGACGAGCCAGGCCGAACAGGTCATCAAGGTGGCGTACCGCTACCCGGCCGCGCCGTTCGGTGACCCACAGGGCGGGATGCTGGCCGGGGTCAAAACGCGGACGCAGCTGCTCGCACCAGTCGTCGAGCAGCTCGACGATCCAATCGAACTCGGGCACGGTCAGCACCGTGCGCCGCTTCGGTGGGCTGCCCCGCGATGCCTTGCCCCACCGCACCTGTACCGACCCGAACCGGCCATGGGCGACGGCCCGCGGGTTGCGGCGGAAGTCCACGACGTCGAGCAACGCTGCTTCCCGCCGACGCAACCCGTAGGCGTACACCGTCTTGAGTACCACTGCGTCCCGGTGCGCCGATAGCGCGCCTTTCCGACCCTGAGAGCGGATCTCTTCGACCCTGGCGTCGGCGGCGTCGAACAGCGCCTGCACCTCGTCGTAGGTCAGCGCCCGCCGGCCCGGCCGGCCCTCGTAGTCGGCCCGGTGCGCGACCGTGTTCCACTCGTGGCAGATCTGGCTCGGCACCGTCCCGAACCGCCGCTCGCACTCGACCGGCCAGCCGTACCGGGCGTCGGTGACGAACTCGCAGAACAGCCGCACTGTCAGTTGGTAGGCCCGCACCGTCGACGCCGCCCGCGGGCTCACCCCTGAGACCAGGTCGGAGGTGAACGCCTCCACTTCACTCGGTGTCCACTCCCACGGGTACTGGTTCGTGAACGCCGCGAACCGGCGCACCACATCCAGTCGCGTCCGGATCGTCGCAGGCCGCAAGAATCGGCTCTGCTGTTGACGCGACCAGCCTTCCAGCATCGCAGCGAACACCGCCGCCGCTGGATCGAAATGCGCAACCGTCGCATCAAGAACAAGATGTGCCGCACCCGGCAGGTCGACACGTTGTGCCACGGCAGCCTCCTGTTGCATCCGATGCATCATCGTTGCATCGAACATCGGCATCCGCGTTTAGCCGCCAGAGGCCGGCGTGTCGCGATACGCTCCAACTTAGGGGTCGTAATGAATTAAGTCCAGCAACTAATTCGAGGTTTTGGGCATGCTTAAAGCTGTACGCATATAGTTCAGTTGGACAACTGTAGTGAGTCGCTAATCACATCGTTGATGTCGGGTAGGTACTGTTCGCTGCATGGCAGAGTACTTGATATCCAGCGAGGCACTGACGTTGCTGTTTCAGCAGGTTCTTCCGCATCTGGCCGAGAACCAGAGGAGATATTTTCTCGGCGCGCATGCGCGGATGCTGGGCTATGGCGGTGTGGCGGAGGTGGCTCGGATGGCGGGCGTCGATCGCGGCACCGTGCAACGGAGGGCTCTGGAGATCGACAGGGGTATCGAGGTGACGCGTCGGGTTCGCCGGCCTGGTGGTGGCCGGAAACCGGCTGAGGAGGTAGAGCCGGAATTACGGCCGACGCTATCCGGGCTGGTCGATCCGGAAAGCGTCGGGGATCCCGAACGCCTTACTCGGTGGACGTCTAAAACGACGCGGAAGCTCGCGGTCGCGTTGCTCAAGTTAGGCTTCAAGATTAGTCATACAACCGTGGCGGGGCTGCTCGCGGATATGGGGTTCAGCCTCCAGGCACCGTCCAAGGTGCTCGCCGGTTCCTGTCACCTGGACCGGGATGATCAGTTCCGGTACCTCATCGGGGAGATCGCGCGGTACCAGGCCGCTGGCGAGCCGGTCATCAGCGTGGACGGCAAGAAAAAGGAGTTGATCGGCGACTTCGCGAACGGTGGTCGGGAGTGGCGGAAGGTCGGTGATCCGATTCCGGTCAACGACCATGATTTTCCGAATGGCGTTCCCAAGGCCGTTCCGTATGGGGTGTACGACATCACCAAGAACACGGGCTGGGTCACGGTCGGTGCCAGTTCCGAGACGGCGACGTTCGCGGTGAACGCTATTCGGCGGTGGTGGGAGGCGACGGGCTCGAAGGTGTACCCGAACTCCCGTAAACTCCTGATAACTGCCGACGGCGGTGGGTCCAACGGCTACCGGAACCGGCTGTGGAAGGTAGAAATAGCCAAGTTCGCGGCCGAGACCGGGCTGGAAATCACGGTCTGTCACTATCCGCCCGGAACGTCGAAGTGGAACAAGATAGAGCATCGCCTGTTCAGTCATATTTCAATGAACTGGCGCGGTCGGCCGTTGGGGAGTTATGAGGCCGTCGTGAACCTCATTGCCTCCACCACGACCAGCGCTGGGCTTCGGGTTGAAGCCCAGCTGGACTGGAATACCTACGAGACCGGTACGAAGATTTCCGATGAGGAGATCGCCGCCCTTCCGATCTACCGGCATATGTTTCATGGTGAGTGGAATTATACCCTCGAAGCGCCTGTAGCGGCGTAGAGAATAGAAGATGTAGTTATTTCTTTACTGCCACTTACGACGCGCCGAGAGTCCAAATTCGTCCACTTTTCAACGTCCGCCGAATGTTGCATCTGGTGCGAATAAATCCTATTTAGCCCGGTCTCGTCGCACCGGCA
>NZ_CAAAFT010000232.1:0-25077 GCF_900634765.1 Candidatus Protofrankia californiensis
AAGGGGATGGAACTTGAACCCCGATCTAGCCCACTACCTGCAAAAACGCGACTAACCCAGAGCTTCGCCCCTACCGGACCACCGAGCGAGTTCCATCCCGCCAATCAGATGGGACGCGGGCCTGGGACGACGTGCCCACGGATCCACATGTCACCCCGCTGGATCGGGGTCCGCCCGGCGAGTGGTTCAATGCGCTCTGTCCGACCTGCCGGACACGGGGGGAATGTCATGCGGGACTCAGCTATTGCCGTGGTGTGGGGGAAGTCGAACGCCCAGGGCTCGATGCATCTGCTGCTCGGTCATCTGCTCGACACCGCGGCGGTCGGCGAACTCGTCTGGGACCGTTTTCTGTCCACCGTCGTACGGAACCGTCTCGACGACTGTAGCGGCGGTCGGGGGCGTTCTCTGTTCGCCTTGTTGTGCGGTCTGCACGACGTGGGAAAGGCAACTCCCGCCTTCCAGATGAAGGACGACGGGCTGGCGGAACGGGTCCGTGCTGCCGGCCTCGAGTGGCGAGGGCTCACGCGCGACCAGGCCGCCCGGTGGCACCATGCGCGGGCGGGCGCCGTCGTCGTCCGTACTTGTCTACGCGAGGCGGGCTGGGGCGCATCGGCTCGTAACTGGGTGTGGCCGCTGGTAGCTGGACACCACGGCCTAGTGCCCGGAGTGGACCGTCTCAGGCCCGGCAGCCCCGTAGCTCACGGCCGAGGGCGGTGGCTCGACGTCCAGCGGGGGTTTGTCGAGCGGGTCACCGGTGAGCTGGGGCTGGACCTGGGGGCCTTCTCGGATGTGGCGACGCCGCGCCGGGGTGGTCAGCTCGCACTGTCCGGTCTGATCATCATGGCGGACTGGATCGCCAGCGATGAGCGGCACTTCGGTGGGCAGCCCGGCCTGTCCGACGTGTCGATCGAGGAATCGCGGGATCGTGCCCGGCGGGCGTGGGAAAAGCTGGGGTTACGCGGCGGGTGGCGAAGCGACCGGCCGGCGCCACGAGATCAGCCCGACCTGGTGCAGCACAGGTTCGGTGTCGCCGCCCGGCCCGCTCAGACCGATGCGGTGCGCCTAGCGGAGGAGATTCCCGCACCGGGCCTGCTCATCCTTGAAGCCCCGATGGGCGAGGGCAAGACGGAGGCGGCTCTCGTGGCGGCGGAGGTGCTGGCCAGACGGTTCGGCGCGGACGGGATATTCGTCGGGATGCCGACGCAGGCGACCAGCGACCCGATGTTCAGCCGGGTCCGGACGTGGCTGCAGTCGGTGGATCCCGACGTTCCCATCGGGCTCCTCCACGGACGGGCGCGTTTCAACAGGGAATGGGCGGCCCTGCGCTCCACCGTTGCTTTCGCGGATATCGCCGACGACCGGGACGAGTACGGAATGGACGACGACTTCGGCCTCGCAGAAACCGGATTCGCCTCCGGGAGTGGTGACCGACCGGCGGCCGGTGGCACAGCGGCCGCGGAGTGGTTCCTCGGCGCGAAGCGGGGTCTTCTGGCGCCTGTCACGGTGGGCACCGTCGACCAGCTGCTGCATGCGGCGACGAGAACGAAGCATGTGATGCTGCGTCACGCTGGTATGGCAGGCCGGGTGGTCGTACTCGACGAGGTGCACGCCTACGACGTGTACATGGCGCAGTTCCTGTTCGAGACGCTGCGGTGGCTCGCTGACGCCGGTGTTCCGGTCGTCCTGCTGTCGGCGACGTTGCCACCGTCGCTGCGTCTGCAACTGGTCCGCGCCTATCTGCAGGGTGCACTGCAGGAACGTGATGTGGATGTGACAGATCTTCCGGCGCCGAAGGGTTACCCACGCACTACCGCGGTGTGCGTGGCGGACGGAAAACGGTGGGACAAAGTCGCATCCGGGTCCTCATGGCGTGCCTCGATGAGGGTCGAGGTGCAGGCGCTCGCCGAGACCCCGGATTTCTCCCCGGCTGCTGTCGCCGCCACGGTCACGGCGGAGGTGGGTACCGGCGGGTGCGCGCTGGTGGTGTGCAACACCGTCGCCCGCGCCCAGGAGGTCTACAGCGCGTTGCGTCCAGTGTTCGACGCCGACGTCGTGCTGCTGCATGCCCGGTTCGTCGCGGCCGAACGCGCCGCCCGCACCGAGCGGGTGGTGGACCTTCTGGGCCGGCCGGGACGGCCCGAGGGGGCAGCCCGGCCGCGGCGGCTCGTGGTAGTCGCGACCCAGGTGGCCGAGCAGTCGTTCGACGTGGACGTCGACCTGCTCGTCACCGACCTCGCACCGATCGACCTGTTACTGCAGCGTGTCGGGCGGTTGCACCGTCACGACCGGCCCGCCTCGCAGCGCCCGCCCAGGCTGCGCCGACCCAGGGTGATCGTGAGCGGTCTGCTGTTGCGGACGGGCGCTGCGCCGACGTGGCCCGGTGGGAGCCGGGCCGTGTACGGGGACCACCTGCTTCTGCGTTCCGCCGCCCTGGTCGCCGACGCGGCAACGGGCAGCGGATGGTCGGTACCGGCGGACGTACCCGGGCTGGTCGCCGCCGGTTACGGCGAGGAGCCGCTCGGAGCACCGGAATGGGCCGAGAGCGCCGCTGGAGCCCGGCGGGAATGGGCTGAGAGGGAACGGCGCAGAGAAGCGAACGCCGCGGGTTTCCTGCTGTCCGGCGAGGACGACCTGGGCAGACGCACGCTGGACGGCCTGCACGAACGGTCGACCGCCCCACTGGACGACGAGGAGAAGGTGGCCGCGGTCGTCCGCGACGGCGAGGAATCCGTGGAAGTCGTGCTCGTCCGCCGGGGGCCGGAGGGATACCTCACCCTCGGCGGCAGAACACTGGGCCCCAACGGCGACGCCGCCGTATCCGACGACTCCGTATTGGAGGAGGTCGTCGGCGCGACCATCCGACTTCCGGCGATCAAGGAGATCACCGTTGCGGCGCGGGCTGACCTGGCGTCCCTGCCGGGCTGGAGGCATGACCCATGGCTACGACGAGCGCGGGCGCTAGTTCTCGACGACGAACTGTCGGTGGTGCTTGGTACCTATCGCCTGACCTACAACGACGAGATCGGGCTCAGACACGAACGGGGGACGTGATGACGGGTTTCGACCTGATCAGCCAAGCGTGAATTCCCTGACTGTTTGCGGCGGCACGCCGACCGGTTCGAGGCCTTCCAGCGGACGGCGTACCCGAGAGGCCGGTCAACGATTTATGGGGCGAACCCCGCTTCGGCGGGGACGACGTCGGTTCGACGGCTGCCCGAGGGCGACCCCAGCCCGGCTGGGCTCATCCAACGTACCAACCCGCGCATCGGTTCTTCGGCAGCCCGGTTGTAGGTTCTATCGGCTGCCCGGTTCAGTGGTACGGTCTGCATCGTGTCGATCTGCCACCCTCAACCCCTGCCGTCGTCGCGCACCGTCAGCGGCTGCGACGGGCGCCAAGTCGCCGCATGATGCCGGCACGCCGCAGGGGCACCTCTGTGCCCCGGACGCGTCATCGCGAAAGCCGCAGCCTTCCAGTGGCGCTGGTAACAGCTACCACCGCTGCGCACGGGATGGCTGGCGTGCCGTGGTTTGCGGTTGTGCTCATCGCGGCCATCGCAGCAGGTGTCGATCTCGTTTGGCTCCTGATCCCACAGGAATCCGAACACAGGTTGGCGTGGTGGAAAGATCACCGTCGTCATCGCGAACGCGTATTCCAAGCCGATCGAGGCGGTGCCCCCATCGGCGAGGTCCCCGTCGCTTCTGGGCGCCAGCCTGCACAGGCCAGATGTATGGGGAAGTTGGAGGCCCGGGATGATCTATCCACATCGGACGATGATCCGAGCTCGTCCACACGACGAGCTGTCGGTGATGCTCGGTAAACATCGCCTGACCTACGACGACGAGGTCGGGCTCAGGCATGAGCGTGGGGGGACGTGATGACGGGTTTCGACCTGATCAGCCGGCCGTGGATTTCGGTGACTCGGGGCGGGAGGCGTGTCGAGGTCAGTCTGCTCGACGCGCTTGTCGAGGGGCAGGAGATCGACGGCCTGGCCCTCGACAACCCACTCGAGGCGGTCGCGGTGCTGCGTCAGGTACTGCTGCCCGCCGTGCTCGACGCGCTCGGTGCTCCCCGCGACGATGAGGAGTGGTCGCGGTGGTGGGAAGCAGGCCAGTTCAATGCCGAGCTAGTCTTGGCATACCTGAGAGAGCACGCCGACCGTTTCGACCTGTTCCACCCGACAGCACCGTTCGCGCAGGTCGCCGGGTTACGCACGGCGAAGGACGAGACGAAACCGATATCGCTGCTCGTCCCCCGGCTTGCCACCGGCAACAACGTTCCGCTGTTCAGCGCGCGAATCGAGAACGATCCGCCTGCGTTGACTCCCGCGGGCGCGGCACGGGCGCTGCTGGCCGCGCACTGCTGGGACACCGCGGCGATCAAGACCGGTGCGGTCGGAGACCCACGGGTCAAGGCCGGCAAGACGACGGGGAATCCGACCGGACCGCTCGGGCAGCTCGGCGTCGTCGTCCCGGTCGGTGCCACCCTGTTCCATACCCTGATGCTGAACACGCCCGTGATCCCGCAGGGGCTGCGACCGGTCGACCGTCCGCAGTGGCGGGCCGCCCCGACCGGTCCCGACTGGCGTGAGCGCGGCGCGCTCGGCCTGCTGGACCTGCTCACGTGGCAGTCCCGGCGGGTACGCCTGCTGACCGATGCCGACGGCACGACACCAGGGGGTGTGACGGTCCGCCGGGTGGTGCTGAGCGCCGGTGACCGGCTCAACGCGTCAGCACACGACCTGGAGCCGCACACCGCCTGGCGGCAGGCCGAGCGTCCCCGTGCGGACGAGCCCCCGGTCCGGGCGGTGCGCCATCAGCCGGGCCGGTCGGCCTGGCGCGGTCTTGAGGCGCTGCTTGCCACGTCCGTCCCAACCAGCGACAGGGTTACCGCGCCGACATTGCTGTCCCAACTCGCCAGGCTGCGCGAGGACGGGTACGTTCCCGAGGATCTTCCCCTGCACGTCCTGACCGTCGGCGTCCGGTACGGCACCCAGTCGGCGGTTGTCGACGACGTCATGGTGGACGAGATCCCACTGCCGGTGGTGGCGCTCGCGGCCGACTCTGTGGTACGGGACACCGTGCTGGCGGTGGCGCACCAGGCGGAGCGGCTGCGCGTCGCAGCCAACCGACTCGGCGACGATCTTCGCGCCGCCGCCGGTGCCGAGAAGGTGCCGTGGGACAGGGGGCAGCGACTCGGCGACGTGCTCGTCCACAGTTTCACGCCGACGGTGCGCCGGCTGCTGGCCGGACTTGCCCGCAGCCCGGACAAGGCCGAGCAGGCCGAGTGGGAGTGGCGGGTTGTCGCCCGCCGGCTGGCGTGGGAGGTAGCCGAACCCGTCCTGTCCACTGCCGCGCCCAGCACGTTCCTCGGCCGTGACCCCGACGCTCGTTACGGTCCCCGGCTCGCCGTCGCCGAGGCGTCCTTCCGGCGGGCTCTCAACGACGTCCTGGGCACGGTCACCACCGATGCCGCCTGATACCACCACAACCGGGAGAGGCCCGATGACCGATGTAGCCTCAGCGCCGCCCGCGGAACCGGCAGCGCCGCCCGCGTCCCCGGAAAAGACGCGCCGGCCGATGTTCTGGGAACATGCCCACACCGGCGACCTGCCCGACGGAGCCGACCTGGCCGCGCTGCGCCGCGGCATCGGCCGCGAGCCGGGCAGCGTGCCGGCGATGTGGCGCTACTACACAGCACTCGACCGCGAGGGTCGTCTCACAGCCCGGCTGCGGGCAGAGCACGTCGCGCTCACCCTGTACGCCGTGCACCAGCAGTCCCTGCCGTCGCCGGCGCACCGTTTCGGGACCGGCCTCGGTGCGGCCCTCCTCGCGCTGCGAGACAGCGACAGGTTCAGCCCGGATGCCGTCGACCGCCGCTTCAACGCGGCGGCGACCGCGACATCGCTGGACGAGGCCGCCTACCACCTGCGGGGGCTGGTCCGCCAGCTGCGGCAGGTTCCGCAGAGTCTCGACTACACCCAGCTGTTGCGAGATCTCGTCGACTGGCAGCATCCCGAAAGGGTCGGGCAGGTGCGGCGCCGATGGGGAGCCCAGTACTTCCTCGGACGCGACCGTGCCGGCACCACGTCCACCTGACCATCCATCTGGCCCTTCCGCTCCACGCCTCGCACCAACCACGCAGTCCTTCCTTCGCCCTGCCCCAGTTCTAGAAAGAAGCACATGCCGATGCCCTGCTACGTCGATGTCCACATCCTGCAGACCGTCCCGCCGTCCAACCTCAACCGCGACGACGCGGGCACGCCGAAACAGGCCGTCTACGGTGGCGTCAGGCGCGCCCGCGTCTCGTCCCAGGCATGGAAGCGGGCGACGCGGACCGCGTTCGCCGACCATGTCGACCCGCGCCAGCTCGGCACACGCACCAAGAAGATCTCCGCGCTGTTTGCCGAGCGCCTCGCGACCCGCTGCCAGCTCGACCCCGAGGCGAGCACGCGGATCGCCACCAGCGTCCTGGCCGAACTGGGAATCAAACCGGGCAAGAAGGCCACCGAGACCGCCTACTTGCTGTTCTTCGGCCGTCCCCAGCTCGAACGGCTTATCGATCTCATCGAAGACGACCTGCCGCGGCTGTCCGGTCTCGACGATGCCGAGCTCACCGCGGCCGTCAAGGACGTGCCCGTGCGGCAGACCCTCGGCACCGGCCATCCCATCGACGTGGCCCTGTTCGGACGGATGGTCGCTGACCGGGCCGAGCTGAACGTCGACGCGGCAACGCAAGTCGCGCACGCGTTGTCCACCCACGCCACCGACGTGGAGTTCGACTACTACACCGCGGTCGACGATGAGAACCCGAAGGAGGACACCGGCGCCGGGATGATCGGCACGGTGGAGTTCCAGTCCGCCACGCTGTACCGGTTCGCCACCGTCGGACTCCATCAGCTCGCCGAGAACCTGGGCGGGGACGTCGCGGCAACCGTGGAGGCGCTGCGGGTGTTCCTCACCGCGTTCACCACCTCAATGCCGACCGGTCACGGCAACTCCTTCGCCCACCGCACCACTCCGAACCTGTTCACCGTCGCCATCCGTTCCGACCAGCCCGTCAACCTCGTCTCGGCGTTCGAGAACCCCGTCCGCCCCGACGGCCGGGGCCTTCTCACCGCGTCCGTCCAGCGATTCGCCGACGAGATGACCACCGCGACGACGCTGTGGGGGCGTCGGCCCGTACTCGTCGCCTCCACCTACAGCACGCCCGGCGACCCGGCTGCCGCCGCCACGTTGGCCGGGTCGCTCGGCGCGGCGAAACCATTCCACGAGGTGGTCGACACCGTCGTGACAGCCGCCAGGAGCTGGATCGAAGGCGCCGACCGATGAACCCGCCCGCAACCGGCTGCCTGGTGCTGCGCCTGGCCGGCCCGGTGCAGTCCTGGGGCGGCACCAGCATGTTCAACCGCCGTGAGACCCTCGCCGAACCGACGAAGAGCGGCCTGGTCGGCCTGCTCGCTGCCGCGCAGGGCCGGCGTCGCACCGACCCGATCGAGGACCTGCTCGACCTCACCTTCGGCGTGCGGACCGACCAGCCCGGCACTCTGCTGCGTGACTACCACACGGTCAGCGACTACCGGGGCGTGCCGCTACCGTCGGCGTCGGTGTCGGTAAAGGGAACACAGAAGCCGACGTCACCGGCGAAGTACACCCATGTCACCGAACGCTTCTACCTGCAGGACGCCGTCTTCGTCGTCGCGGTCGCCGCGCCCGACCCCGTCCTGGCCACACTCGCCGAGGCGCTGCGCAACCCCGCGTTCCCACTCGCGCTCGGACGCCGTGCCTGCCCGCCGACCCAGCCCCTCCTGCTCACCCCCGCCGGCCAGCCGGACGCCACCGTCTGGACGGGAACGCTGCTGGAGGTTCTCGAACAGGTGCCATGGCAGGCGGGCAAGGCCCACCGCGACAAGCTGCAACGGCAACGCCCGCGCCCCCGGCGCATCGGCCTGCCGGTCACCCTCGACGACCTCGACGGCGAGGACGTCCGCATGGACCTGCCGAGCACCTTCGACCCGCGCCACCGGTCGTTCACCGCCCGCCGGGTCCGTCAGACATGGGTCCACCTGCCAGCGCCCTACGAGACAGCGGAAGGCGACGCCGACAGCCCACCGGACCACGATCCCTTCGCTCTCCTCGGATGGTGACCCCATGACATACCTGTCGCGGATCTGGCTGAACCCGTTGCGCCGGGGTGCTCAGGGGCTGCTGCGCAGCCCGGAGAAGATGCACGCCGCCGTGCTCGGCGGGCTCAGCCGCCAGCCGGTCACCGAACGGGTGCTGTGGCGTCTGGAAGCCGGCCAGCCCCACCGTGCCGAGCTACTTGTCCTGACGGAGTCGACGCCGTCCTGGGAGCACATCGTCGAGCAGGCCAGCTGGCCGCACTCCGACGAACCCCAAGCCCTGGTACGCGACTACCAGCCGCTACTCGACCGCCTCGACAACGGCCGCGAGTTCCGCTTCCGGCTCCGCGCCAACCCGGTCAGTGCAACCCGCTCGCCCACCAACCCGTCAACCAGCCAGAAAGAACAGCTCGCGCAGCCGCGCCCCCGCGGCGTCCGCGTCCCCCACCGCACCGCCGGTCACCAGATCACCTGGCTCACGACCCGCATCGACCATTGGGGATTCGCGTTGATCGACATTGAAGACGCGGGCCCCGCGCTCCGGCTGTCCGCTCGCGAACGTCTCACCTTCCCCAAGACACCCAAGGGCGATATGGCCACCAGCCGTCGCGTCGTCCTGAGCACCGCGACCTTCGACGGCGCCGTCCGCGTCACCGACCCACACCGCGCCAGACACACCCTGCTCCACGGAGTCGGCCCGGCCAAAGCCTACGGCTGCGGCCTGTTCACCCTCGCGCCCCTCAGCCCGACAACACCCGGCGGCACCTGACATGTGGTGGCTGTCCAACCCGCAGGACCTGCACCGCATCGAAGACCGGATCTCAACGCTCTACGTCGAGAAGTGCCACATCGACCGCGACGACAACGCCGTCGTCCTCGTGAACCGCGAACGCACCGTACGAGTGCCCGCCGCCCTCGTCGCCACCGTACTCGTCGGCCCCGGAACCCGGGTCACCAGCGCCGCGGTCCGGCTCCTCGCGGACTCCGGCACCGCGATGTGCTGGGTAGGTGACCGGGGTGTGCGGATGTATGCGGCCGGCCTCGGCCCCAGCCGCGGCGCCGGACTGCTCATGCGGCAGGCATACCTGGTGACGCGGACCAAGGAACGACTCGCAGTCGCCCGGCACATGTACGGAAAACGCTTTCCCGACGAGGACGTCTCCCAGGCGACCATGCAACAACTGCGTGGACGCGAGGGCGCCCGCGTCAAGAAGATCTACCGTGAGCACGCAGCACGGACAGGCGTGGAATGGAACCGCCGTGTGTACACCCCGGGCGACCCCTACGCCGCCGGCGACGACGTCAACCGACTTCTGTCCGCGGGACACAGTTGCCTCTACGGCATCTGCCACGCCGCGATCGTCGGCATCGGGGCCAGCCCGGCACTCGGATTCGTCCACACCGGAGGCGCCACCTCCTTCGTCCTGGACATCGCCGACCTGTACAAGGCCGAATACACGATCCCCCTCGCCTTCGACCTCGCGGCATCCGGTCACATCGAGGAAAGAGACATCCGCACAGCCTTCCGGGACAAAGTCGCGGACGGCCACCTGATGGCAAGAATCGTCCACGACATCAAGGATCTTCTGCTTGAGGAAGGAGCCCACGACCGCGACGACGACGCCATGCACCTGTGGGACGAGTTCGACGGCCACGTACCCGGCGGCGTCAACTGGGCCGCCGACCTGGCCGACCAATGGGACGGCGACACCGTCCTCGGCGTCACCGGACCCGACGTCGACCAGCAACCACCACCCTGGTGACCGTCGTCGTCCTCGTCGCCGCGGCCGAAGGTCTGCGCGGCCACCTGACACGCTGGATGATCGAAATCACAGCAGGAGTCTTTGTCGGTAACCCCAGCGCCCGTGTCCGCGACCATCTCTGGACCGTGCTCTCCCAACGCGTCGGCGACGGCCAAGCCGTCATGATCGAACCGGCGAACAACGAACAAGGATGGGCCGTACGAACCGCTGGTCGTGACCGCGGCTACCCTGTTGACTACGACGGACTGATACTTTTCGCCCGTCCCCGTCGATAAAAGCCCAGGTCAGCAAGTGTCGTCCCCGCCCGCGCGGGGATCTTCCGCCCGGAGAGCACGAGGCGCCCAGCGAGCGGATGTCGTCCCCGCCCGCGCGGGGATCTTCCGCCCAGACGCCCGCGCGGAGACCGCCGTGGCGGGTCGTCCCCGCCCGCGCGGGGATCTTCCGCTCGCTACTGAGCCTCGCCCGCCACGCCGACGGTCGTCCCCGCCCGCGCGGGGATCTTCCCTACGGGCCGCACATTGCCCCGAACGGGGAGGCGTCGTCCCCGCCCGCGCGGGGATCTTCCGAGTGGCGAGAGACAGCCGCGCGATCTTCTTTAGTCGTCCCCGCCCGCGCGGGGATCTTCCTTCTTCCCTGGTTCGTCCAGTCGGCGCGCGAAGGTCGTCCCCGCCCGCGCGGGGATCTTCCAGGTGCAGTCGCGACCAACGCAAAGCGGTGGGGGTCGTCCCCGCCCGCGCGGGGATCTTCCGCGTTCCGTGCGTCGTCCCGCGTGGATCTCCACGTCGTCCCCGCCCGCGCGGGGATCTTCCGAGGTGGAGGAGTGGGCGTCCCGGACCGGCCGGGTCGTCCCCGCCCGCGCGGGGATCTTCCCTACGGGCAGGTGCCGATTGTCGTGGACTGCTAGTCGTCCCCGCCCGCGCGGGGATCTTCCGGCAGTCGACGACCGACGGCCACGATCCTTCGCGTCGTCCCCGCCCGCGCGGGGATCTTCCCGGTGAGCGCTTTTCTATTTGGGGCCCGCGGTGGTCGTCCCCGCCCGCGCGGGGATCTTCCTATCACTCAGCGCAACTTGCAGTTCTTGATGATGTCGTCCCCGCCCGCGCGGGGATCTTCCGCTCGAGGCCAGCTGCTGATCTGGCGCTGGCGAGTCGTCCCCGCCCGCGCGGGGATCTTCCCGCGGCCCCCTCTACAGTCCCCTCCGGCTGGTCGTCGTCCCCGCCCGCGCGGGGATCTTCCGTCGGGTGGCCGGATGCTCGAAGGTGGCGAGTGGTCGTCCCCGCCCGCGCGGGGATCTTCCTCGAACTCGTCCTCATCCAGCCGCGCGACGGCGGTCGTCCCCGCCCGCGCGGGGATCTTCCCGGCACGCCGATCTGGTCGGTCGCCGGTGGCGCGTCGTCCCCGCCCGCGCGGGGATCTTCCCCTGCTCTCCTACGCGCAGGCCGGGCTTGAGGTGTCGTCCCCGCCCGCGCGGGGATCTTCCCCGAACAGGGCCTCGACGTGGCCGCTGCACATCGTCGTCCCCGCCCGCGCGGGGATCTTCCGACCGTGAACGGGACGCCCAGCTGGTATTTGCCGTCGTCCCCGCCCGCGCGGGGATCTTCCCTCAGGCAGACCCGCGGCGACGGCGGTGAGCAGGTCGTCCCCGCCCGCGCGGGGATCTTCCCTCACCTGCACCGGCTATGTCCCGGACGCGGTGGTCGTCCCCGCCCGCGCGGGGATCTTCCCCGCCCGTGGCCGTTGACGAAGACGAGGAGATCGTCGTCCCCGCCCGCGCGGGGATCTTCCCGGAGATCCTGGCCCGCCGGCTGTTCAAGCGGAGTCGTCCCCGCCCGCGCGGGGATCTTCCCGGCACCACGGGTGAGTTGCTCGCCCGGATGGAGTCGTCCCCGCCCGCGCGGGGATCTTCCCGCTCACGGTCCGCCGGGGCCTGCACCGGGAGAGTCGTCCCCGCCCGCGCGGGGATCTTCCTGGCCGGCAGCAGCGCCCGCGTCGAGGCCGAGCGTCGTCCCCGCCCGCGCGGGGATCTTCCCTGCTACCACGAATGCTCCGGAGACGCTCCGGAGTCGTCCCCGCCCGCGCGGGGATCTTCCGCTCATGCGCGGCCCGCGCAGACGCAAGGCGAAGTCGTCCCCGCCCGCGCGGGGATCTTCCCCCGTACACGGCGCTCGGGTCCAGGGTGACGGAGTCGTCCCCGCCCGCGCGGGGATCTTCCGCTACGCCAGCCAGGGGTGGACCTCGGTGGAGAGTCGTCCCCGCCCGCGCGGGGATCTTCCCGCGGTTGCCTTGACCCGCGCCGTTCCGGCTGGGTCGTCCCCGCCCGCGCGGGGATCTTCCCGCGGAGTGACTGGGCGTGAACTCCCAGAAGTCGTCGTCCCCGCCCGCGCGGGGATCTTCCCACCAACGGCGTGCCACCCGGCCTGATCCTCACGTCGTCCCCGCCCGCGCGGGGATCTTCCCCACGCTCCAGCAGTCGGACCACCTGGTCCCGCGTCGTCCCCGCCCGCGCGGGGATCTTCCCCGGATTCCGCTGTTGTTCGCGTGTGCGATCAGGTCGTCCCCGCCCGCGCGGGGATCTTCCCGCGGCGAGCCGGCCTTCGAGGACTTCCCTGGCGTCGTCCCCGCCCGCGCGGGGATCTTCCGGCGCCGACCGGTCCCGCTCCGTCGCCCGCGCCGTCGTCCCCGCCCGCGCGGGGATCTTCCCCCGAGGGTGGCGCTTAGCGCGATCGTTCGCTCGTCGTCCCCGCCCGCGCGGGGATCTTCCCAGGTAGGTGGCCGGCACCTCGGCGAGCGCGAGGTCGTCCCCGCCCGCGCGGGGATCTTCCCGCCTCGGTGATCCGCGTCTGGATGCTGGCGAGGTCGTCCCCGCCCGCGCGGGGATCTTCCCGAGTCTGGGTCATCATGGGGCACAACTCAAGCGTCGTCCCCGCCCGCGCGGGGATCTTCCCCGATGGGATGCAGCGTGGGCGGTACGACCACAGTCGTCCCCGCCCGCGCGGGGATCTTCCCATCGCCCGGGGTGTGCCGCTCGGCCGGGGTGAGTCGTCCCCGCCCGCGCGGGGATCTTCCCCGCACCGGGCTCCGGTCACAAGATGGCTGGTGGTCGTCCCCGCCCGCGCGGGGATCTTCCCGCCCGCCTAGGCGCCACGGGGGCCGAGGCGGAGTCGTCCCCGCCCGCGCGGGGATCTTCCACCGGCCATCTCCGTGAGCGACTGCCTGACGAGGTCGTCCCCGCCCGCGCGGGGATCTTCCGGTGCCCCATCAGATGGAGCGGCTGCGCGGGCTGTCGTCCCCGCCCGCGCGGGGATCTTCCCGTGACCGACCCGCCAATGATGTAAAACCCGGTGTCGTCCCCGCCCGCGCGGGGATCTTCCGCGCCAGGCGCAGATGGCCTTCGTCGACCTTCTGTCGTCCCCGCCCGCGCGGGGATCTTCCCCGAACGTCTGGATGATCTGAGGAGGAATCGTGGTCGTCCCCGCCCGCGCGGGGATCTTCCGGCCGGCGCAGCCGAGGCCGGCTCGGTAACGGTGTCGTCCCCGCCCGCGCGGGGATCTTCCCTAGTAGTCGATCGAGTACAGATTGTCGGTGTAGTCGTCCCCGCCCGCGCGGGGATCTTCCCGGCCTGCCGAAACCCGCACTGGTCAACTGGGCGTCGTCCCCGCCCGCGCGGGGATCTTCCCCGCACCGGGCTCCGGTCACAAGATGGCTGGTGGTCGTCCCCGCCCGCGCGGGGATCTTCCGGGCACGAGCACGGCCCGGTTTGCGGGCACGCAGTCGTCCCCGCCCGCGCGGGGATCTTCCCAACGAGCTGGACAGAACGGACGCCGGCACGGCGTCGTCCCCGCCCGCGCGGGGATCTTCCTCCCTGAGTCAGTAGGCCGGTCGCAGTTTGCCCGTCGTCCCCGCCCGCGCGGGGATCTTCCTACCGGTACCGCAGGGGTAACAACTACCGTCGCGTCGTCCCCGCCCGCGCGGGGATCTTCCTGAAGACCAGGAGCTCACCGAGGACCGTCTTCCGTCGTCCCCGCCCGCGCGGGGATCTTCCCCGGTTGGCGTCCAGACGGCGGACACTGGACCAGTCGTCCCCGCCCGCGCGGGGATCTTCCCGCGGCACATCTGCTCGGCGTCCGCCCGTGGGAGTCGTCCCCGCCCGCGCGGGGATCTTCCCTCCACCAAGACCATGAACATCTGAGGGGGCGGGTCGTCCCCGCCCGCGCGGGGATCTTCCCCCCGCTCAGGCCATCCGAACCCTCCCGGGGACGTCGTCCCCGCCCGCGCGGGGATCTTCCCCGAGAATTCGGCCACAGGATCACGTTGTCCGAGTCGTCCCCGCCCGCGCGGGGATCTTCCCGTCGCTGGGAGCGTCACGGCCGAACGCAACCTGTCGTCCCCGCCCGCGCGGGGATCTTCCCTCCGCCACCGTGGGAGCAAGTCGTGCCCCGGCGTCGTCCCCGCCCGCGCGGGGATCTTCCCCCGGCATCGACGGCGTGCAGGTGCTCTACGCCGTCGTCCCCGCCCGCGCGGGGATCTTCCGTGCCGATCACGGCTAAGGGTTTCGGTCTGTTGGTCGTCCCCGCCCGCGCGGGGATCTTCCCTGTTCGTATCCGTGCTGTCGGCGCTGGGCGCTGTCGTCCCCGCCCGCGCGGGGATCTTCCCGCGCCGGGAAGTTCTGGGTGGACTCGTTCAACGTCGTCCCCGCCCGCGCGGGGATCTTCCCTCCGGAGAGACTGGCATCAGGCCGGCACGGCGGTCGTCCCCGCCCGCGCGGGGATCTTCCTATCTGCTCTCTGCTCAGCGCCACATTGGCGCAGTCGTCCCCGCCCGCGCGGGGATCTTCCTTCCGCCCGGCTCCGGTCGCCGTCCCGGTGCAGGTCGTCCCCGCCCGCGCGGGGATCTTCCCGTGTACCGGCTCGTGTTGCTGACCGTCGAATGGTCGTCCCCGCCCGCGCGGGGATCTTCCCCTCCCGTCCGGCGGGAAGATCGAGCCGCGTACGTCGTCCCCGCCCGCGCGGGGATCTTCCGATTGTGAGCCGCTTCCTGTCGACGTTCCGTGGGTCGTCCCCGCCCGCGCGGGGATCTTCCCCGACGACGCTGCGCGGCTCCGACACCGGCGTGGTCGTCCCCGCCCGCGCGGGGATCTTCCATCGAAGGCCACGAGATCGTTTTCCTGCCACGGGTCGTCCCCGCCCGCGCGGGGATCTTCCCTGGTGGCGGCCGGCGTGGACCATATCTGGCACGTCGTCCCCGCCCGCGCGGGGATCTTCCTGCCGCGTCGTGCCGTCCAGCGTGGTCGCTGACGTCGTCCCCGCCCGCGCGGGGATCTTCCGAGGTCCGGCCCGGACGGCTCCGACGTCACGAGGTCGTCCCCGCCCGCGCGGGGATCTTCCGACCTGGGTGGCCAACCAGACAGACGCCGAGCTCGTCGTCCCCGCCCGCGCGGGGATCTTCCCTCGCGGACGAGCCCGTGGATGACGTCGGTGTCGTCGTCCCCGCCCGCGCGGGGATCTTCCCGCGATCGATACCAGCGTCAGCACGGTGAGCACGTCGTCCCCGCCCGCGCGGGGATCTTCCCATCACGCAGGAGCGCCGCATGGTGTTGCAGCGGTCGTCCCCGCCCGCGCGGGGATCTTCCCCCGGCGAACGTTCTTCTCGCGATCGAGCAGGGGTCGTCCCCGCCCGCGCGGGGATCTTCCTCTCTCGATCTCCACGCTCGGGTCGGGGAGATCGTCGTCCCCGCCCGCGCGGGGATCTTCCCGGTGGACACCACTTCTAGCCAGGCTTCTATTTGTCGTCCCCGCCCGCGCGGGGATCTTCCGTACGTGCTGACAGGCAGCACAACAAGCGTGGCGTCGTCCCCGCCCGCGCGGGGATCTTCCGACCGAGGTGTCCTACCCGACGTCGGCCGCGGTGTCGTCCCCGCCCGCGCGGGGATCTTCCCCGGCCCGGGGCACTCATCATCCCTGGAGGGATGTCGTCCCCGCCCGCGCGGGGATCTTCCTTGGGGCGCCCGGCTGGGTGAACAGCCGGGCGTGTCGTCCCCGCCCGCGCGGGGATCTTCCAGCGTCACCGCCGGCCAGGACGCGGCGCAGGGCGTCGTCCCCGCCCGCGCGGGGATCTTCCGCTGTCGACCAGTATTTCACCTACGGGTTTGCCGTCGTCCCCGCCCGCGCGGGGATCTTCCGCCCGCGCCGCGCAGGTCTGCGGCTTCGATGACGTCGTCCCCGCCCGCGCGGGGATCTTCCTGGATCGAGCGCAAGACTCGCATTCGCACAAGGGTCGTCCCCGCCCGCGCGGGGATCTTCCCGCTCACCACGCGCATACCCGCTTTATCTGCTCGTCGTCCCCGCCCGCGCGGGGATCTTCCCGGCACCGTCAACGGCACCGGCGTCGATCGGCTGTCGTCCCCGCCCGCGCGGGGATCTTCCATCCTCGTGGTCAAGGGCGCGATGATGGCGTGGGTCGTCCCCGCCCGCGCGGGGATCTTCCCCTACGATGCAACGATCATCGCATGTGGCTCACTGTCGTCCCCGCCCGCGCGGGGATCTTCCCGTTCCCGACTACGTCGCACGCCGCGAAGCAGAGTCGTCCCCGCCCGCGCGGGGATCTTCCCAGCGCCAGGTTGGCGCTGGCACGGCGGACCGTGTCGTCCCCGCCCGCGCGGGGATCTTCCTTATCAGAGTCTGCTTCATCGTAAATGAGATCCGTCGTCCCCGCCCGCGCGGGGATCTTCCGTACGCAGCCCGGGCCGTAGCCCTGGACGCAGCGTCGTCCCCGCCCGCGCGGGGATCTTCCCCATTCGCATACCGATAGCCCGCTTGTTCCCGCGTCGTCCCCGCCCGCGCGGGGATCTTCCCCGACAGGCGGCTGGCGGCGTCGCGTCGTCGACGTCGTCCCCGCCCGCGCGGGGATCTTCCCTCCTCAGGTGGTGGTGGGTGCGGCGGCCGACAGTCGTCCCCGCCCGCGCGGGGATCTTCCACAGGTAGACGATCGTTTCTGGTCTTGGTTTTTGTCGTCCCCGCCCGCGCGGGGATCTTCCCCGGAGTCGATGTTGTTGTTCGGCGTGATGTCCGTCGTCCCCGCCCGCGCGGGGATCTTCCCACCAGCGCGCCGTCATGCCCCGCGAGCATAAAGTCGTCCCCGCCCGCGCGGGGATCTTCCCCGCAAGCCCGTGTTGGATGACGGGCCTGTTCTGTCGTCCCCGCCCGCGCGGGGATCTTCCCAACGTCCTCTCCTAGCGCCTCGGCCCACATGCGTCGTCCCCGCCCGCGCGGGGATCTTCCATGCCGCACGTGGCAGGTGACGAGCCTCGGCCCGTCGTCCCCGCCCGCGCGGGGATCTTCCGACGGATGCCGCCGCCCGGCTGGCCGTCGCCAAGTCGTCCCCGCCCGCGCGGGGATCTTCCGTGGGTCCGCGCATCAAGGGCCTGGAGCGACAGGTCGTCCCCGCCCGCGCGGGGATCTTCCGCATCTCGCTCGGCTATCAGCTGCCGAAAACCCGTCGTCCCCGCCCGCGCGGGGATCTTCCCTGGATCAGCTCCATCAGGCAGGACGTCATGTCGTCGTCCCCGCCCGCGCGGGGATCTTCCGCTGGTTACAGCGCGGCTGTCGGTGCGGCGGTAGTCGTCCCCGCCCGCGCGGGGATCTTCCCGCCCAGAGTCTGGCTGGTCAGCGTATCCGGTGGTCGTCCCCGCCCGCGCGGGGATCTTCCGTACGGCGAAGATCTCGCCTTCCGCACTCAGTAGTCGTCCCCGCCCGCGCGGGGATCTTCCTCGGTTCACCGTACGCTCGCTCCTCGGGCCTGGGTCGTCCCCGCCCGCGCGGGGATCTTCCCAGCCCCGCTATCCGCTGATGCTGCCGGTAGCGGTGTCGTCCCCGCCCGCGCGGGGATCTTCCCAGCCACCCGGGGCGACCGACGGGGGTGCCGTAGTCGTCCCCGCCCGCGCGGGGATCTTCCCGGGTTTGCCACGGGCTCCGCAGGGCTGGGTGAGTCGTCCCCGCCCGCGCGGGGATCTTCCCATCGCCGGCCACGGCAGGATCGTGCACGTCCGGTCGTCCCCGCCCGCGCGGGGATCTTCCGTGCGGGTCAAGCCTCGCCACTTCCTCCGCCGTGTCGTCCCCGCCCGCGCGGGGATCTTCCCTCCGGCGCGCACGAGCCAGCGATTCGCAGTCGGTCGTCCCCGCCCGCGCGGGGATCTTCCTGGCAGGGGCTTTAGTGGGTTGTTGCGATCGTATGTCGTCCCCGCCTGCGCGGGGATCTTCCTGGCCAGCAGCGGACGGCACAGCGGGCCAGGCCGTCGTCCCCGCCCGCGCGGGGATCTTCCCGGGAGGGTAGCTGACCGGCTTGCAGACGTGCGGTCGTCCCCGCCCGCGCGGGGATCTTCCCCTCCGTGTACCGGGCGGCCGGGCTGCCCGGCCGTCGTCCCCGCCCGCGCGGGGATCTTCCCTCGGGCAGGATGTCCCGGTCCAGGTATCCCTGGTCGTCCCCGCCCGCGCGGGGATCTTCCCCGCGACTCGCGACAGGCAGGATCACACGCTCCGTCGTCCCCGCCCGCGCGGGGATCTTCCCGGGTAAGCCGGCCCGCAAGGGCGCCGCCTCCCGTCGTCCCCGCCCGCGCGGGGATCTTCCCCGCGAGATCGGGCGCATACGCATGGGCGCCAAGTCGTCCCCGCCCGCGCGGGGATCTTCCGTACGTGACGCGGTGCTCGCACCTCGTCCGTCAGTCGTCCCCGCCCGCGCGGGGATCTTCCGGTTGTCCGCAGCATCTCGTGGCGCTCGGCGAGGTCGTCCCCGCCCGCGCGGGGATCTTCCGCGTGGAACGTGTTCGAGATGGCCGAGTATCCGGTCGTCCCCGCCCGCGCGGGGATCTTCCCCAGTCGCTCTACGTACGCTGATCTGGACGTTTGTCGTCCCCGCCCGCGCGGGGATCTTCCTTGGACGACGTCGCCCATGGGCTCGGCGCCGGCGTCGTCCCCGCCCGCGCGGGGATCTTCCAGCATCTGGCGGATCGAGGCCGCTGCCCTGCTTGTCGTCCCCGCCCGCGCGGGGATCTTCCGCGTTCTTGGTGGAGCGAGTCGGCGGACTTGGGGTCGTCCCCGCCCGCGCGGGGATCTTCCCCCGGCCGACGAACGGGTAGACCATCGTCTGCTGTCGTCCCCGCCCGCGCGGGGATCTTCCGGGTGGCGAGACGCCGGTGGCACTGCCGGAGTGGTCGTCCCCGCCCGCGCGGGGATCTTCCCACCGGCGTGGTCAAGCTGGCGATCTTCTGGAAGTCGTCCCCGCCCGCGCGGGGATCTTCCTTCGGCAGTCTCCCCGGTAGCTGTTCGTCCGGAGTCGTCCCCGCCCGCGCGGGGATCTTCCGATTTTTTAGCGTCAGGGGTCACGTGGGGTAGGGTCGTCCCCGCCGCGCGGGGATCTTCCCCTTTCAGACCCGGAGGTACTGGCCGCCATCGCGTCGTCCCCGCCCGCGCGGGGATCTTCCTTGCTCGGCCGAGGCCTTGTATCCGATGCGCGGGTCGTCCCCGCCCGCGCGGGGATCTTCCCCTCTCGCGAGGCCGGAGACTCTCGGGCGTCTGGTCGTTCCCGCCCGCGCGGGGATCTTCCTCGGACGGCCGGCGCCGCATCTGTCTGGGTGCGGTCGTCCCCGCCCGCGCGGGGGTTTTCTGTCCGGCCGGATACGGGTGATCTGCTGGACACGGTCTTCCCCGCGGCCATGGGAGGGAGGCCGAGTCGGCCGTGTGGTAAGACGGTCTCGACCCAGCTCGGAGCGCGGGTTTCCCCGGCTCTGAGCATTAGATCGGGCAGGATGTTGACGGCGATTCCGGCCTGTGTAGAGCCGGTCAGTTGTGATGGCCGCATCCACTTCGGCAGGGCCGGTGCGTACCCTCAGCTGGTGCCCCCGCAACGCTGTTGAGGATCAACTCCACAGCCAGCATGCGGCTATCTGGCCGTACTGGCATGCGAGGACGCGGCAGCCTGATATGACCGGTATCGAGAGCCCACGACACGATGAGGCCTCCGAGCCAAGCAGCCCCGGAGGGCCTTATCGTGTCGTGATTGTGCTGGACGGAATGGACTCACCCCCGGAGTGCCAGACAGACCGGGACGGCTCGGGCTATGCGAAAAAGCGCCGGGTGACACCACCGCCCGGCGTGGGTCCACGCCATTCACGGAGACGGTCGGCGAGCTGCCGGCCGAGTCTGACGTCACGGTCGGCGATGGTCCGGGCGAGGGTGTGGTACTGGCCGATCAGATGGTCGACGGGGCGTCGCTGGGAGACGTCGGCAACGTCGATCAACAGATCCGCCGCCGTGTCCGGGTCGTCGTCGAGGACGACCCGGGCGAGTTCCAGCCGGGCATAGGAACGAAGGCCTGTCGCACCGGCCATGTCAAGGTCCGGCCACGTGGCCACCGCGTAGGAAACCGCTTGGGTGCGGTCGTCGCCTGCGTCGGACTGTCGGGGTTCGGCGTCGGCGAGTTCGTTGTAGCGGGTTGCCATGGACACGGAGAACTCGGCGACGGACATTCCTTTCTGATGCAGCCCGATCACCGGAGTGGGCGGCGCGGCGGTCATGACATCGGCAGCCTCCTCTAGGACCGATTCGGCACGATCGATCTGACGGGTGGCGATCAGCGCACGTGCTTCCGCCTGGACCAGCAACCGCACCCAACTGGGATGCCCCACGAGGCCGTGCCGGACGGCAAACCCCCGGGCCTGGGCGGCCTGCGTGATGGCGAGCATGGGCCGTGCCTGTAACGCCTCGTGGATCACTTGCCGGCCGAGGACCCAGAGCTGACCCTCGGGATGCTCACCCCGGCCGAGGTCATCGAACACCTTCCCGTAGAGAGTGTTCGCGCGGGTGCGTTCACCAAGATCGAAGAGGGCTGCTGCTCTGGTCGCGCCTAGGACGCCGACGGCGGTACACGCCTTGACGTAGTCCGGCGATCCTCGGTCGCAGTCGGCGAGGATCATCCGCCCGTGCTTGTCGGCGTGGCGCGTCAGATAGGCGATCTGGCGGGCGGGTAGGTACTCGAATGCCCCGTCGATGGTGTGGGCGAAGTCGAGCAGCTGGTCGGGAGTGGTCGGCTCGAGCATGTCACCGAGGAGACCCGCCGTCACGAGCCCACTCCCTGCCAGCAGCGCCCGCCGTCGGTCGAGCATGCCGGTAGCAGATGGCTGTGCAGCGTCCACGGGCGCCTCCAGGACGGTTCGTCCCCGTGGGAAGTATGCGGTTGTTCGCGGTGCGGTGTCGAGGGTGTTCGGAACGTGGTCACTCGCGACACGCTAGCCGAGGACTTCCACCCTGGGAACTCCCCAGATGTGAAGACTTAGCGTGGGAAAAGTGGTCCTGATCACGATCAGCGACGTCGCTGTGCTCCTTGGTGGCGTCTCACGCAAACGCGCTGATCAGATCAGTCGCCGCGAGACGTTCCCCGCTCCCATCGGCACGACCCGGAGCGGTCGCGTCTGGGACGAAGAACAGGTCCGGGAATGGATCAGAAAATACCGGGACCAGCCATCCGTGGACGAATAACCGCCGCCATCCGCGTGCTCTGGTCACAGCCGGGAACCCCTGCCCCGTAACCGCTGTCGCCGAGCGATACCAGGAATTCCGACAGCCGAATAACGCCAGGAGTGCGCCATGGTCCCCGCGCCGAGATTCCGTCGAGTCGCCGCACTGCAACGGCAATTCGTCGACCGAGAACCGGTGCTTGAGGCTTTCACCGCCGAGCTCGGGCGTCCCGGTGACGGGCCACGCATCCTGAACCTCACCGGCGTCGGGGGCATCGGGAAGTCCCGGCTCCTGCGCGAGCTGAAGGACCATGCCGACCAAGCCCACCGCACCGCGACCCTCGATCTGCAGATACCGGCGCTGCGCCAGCAGGAGGACGCCCTCGCCGTGCTGCGGGGCGAACTCGGCGCGCAGGGTGTCCACTTCGATCGGTTCGACATCGCCTACGCAGTGCTGTGGCAGCGTCTCCATCCGCACCTGCGACTGGACAAGGCCGAACTGCCGTTTCTGGACGGCAGCTCGATTCTCACCGATGTCGTCGACACGGTCGCCGGCCTCCCGTTCTTCGGCACGGCGCGCGGACTGATCCGAATTCTGGAACGCGGCTCGTCGGATGTCCGTCGCCGGATGCGGGTACGGCGGGACAACACTCTTCAGACACTCGACGACCTGCCGAACAGCGACCTCGCCGACGCCGTGACTTATCTTTTCGCCGCGGACCTGCGCGACGGCAGCACCGACAAACCGTACGTGCTGTTCGTCGACAGTTACGAGGCGTTGGTCCCGGCGCCCATCCGGTCCGGCCGGGCGCACCTGGCCGACGGCTGGCTGCGTGACCTGTGCGCCCAGCTGGACACCGGGTTGGTCGTCGTCGCCAGCCGCGAACCGCTGCGCTGGGAGACCGACGACCCCGAGTGGTCCGATGTCGTCCGGGTCCGCGACATCGGCGGCCTGCCGATGGCCGCCCGCCTCGACCTGCTCGAAGCCGGTGGGATCGCCGAGCCGGCCCACCGGCACACCGTCGCCGAGGCGAGCGCGGGCCTGCCGTTCTACCTCCACCTGGCTGTGGACACCTACCAGCAGCCCGACGCCACCGGTCACGCGGCCGTGTCCCAGTCGCAGATCCTCGCCCGGTTTCTCGAGCACGTCGCCGCTGACGAGATCCGAACCCTTGAGGTCCTCAGCCCGGCCCGGCTGTTCGATTACGAAGTCTTCCGGCTGCTGGCCGCACGGTTTCACCTGCCCGCCGACCGGCTCGCCTGGGAGTCCCTGACCTCCTATTCCTTCGTCTACCCTGCCGGTGACGCGCTGCGTTTCCATCAGCTCATGGGCGCGGCGCTGGCCGCGCGCCTACCCGCCAGCGTCACGCATGACGTCCATACCGCCCTGCGCGCGCTGTGGGAGGAACGGGCCGACACGTTCACCGCCGAGGATGACGGGCCCGCGAGCGCTCAGGCGTTGCGCGAAGCGGTCTTCCACGGTCTGGCCGCCGGAGTCATCGGCGGTGCCGAGCTGCTCGACTACGCCGACCGGGCCATACGACGTGGCGGCCACAGCGCCGCCACCGGGCTCACTGACGACCTCCGTAACTGGCTGGCGCTCCGACCCTCCGGTGACGGCGGCGACCTGCCCGAGGCTCTGGTGTGCTTGGAAGCCGAAACCGCCGTCCGGCTCGGTGACTCCTCAACCGCGGTCCGCATCACCATCGAGTCCGCCACCGCGGCCGACCTCACCTCGGCGGTCGGCGCCCGGCTGGCGGTCGCCGCCGGCAACGGCCAGCGCATCGCCGGCAACACCCGCCCGGCCCTCCGCCTGTTCACCCGTGTGTGGGAGCAGGCCACCGGAACGCCCCGCTTACAGGCGGGGTTGTGGGCCTGCGACCTGCATATGGCGCAGGGCCGTTTCCGCGATGCCGAAGCCCTCGCCGCCGACCTCGATGCCCTCGCCCCCGCCGACGACGCCGAGTTCCGAGGTGACGTCGCCCGGCTACGCCACCTCGCCGGCCGTTTCGCCTTCGACTTCGACGCCGCCCGCCGCTACCTCAATGAGGCCGCCGCCTTCTACGAGGCATCCGGCAGCACACTCGGCCTCGCCAATCTCGAGACCAACCGCGCCGAACTGCTCTGCCTTGTCGACCCCCGTCAGGCGGTCGACGAAGCGGGCCGGGCCATCGACGTCCAACACGACATCGGCGCCCGCCACGAACTCGGCAAGGCGTACACCGCGCTGGCCGTCGCCCGGCTCCGGCTCGGTGATCTCGAGGCAGCCGACACCGCGCTCCACGCGGCCTGCGACGCTCTCGACCAGGCCGGTTACCGCTCGGGCAGGGCACGCGCCGAGCTCTACACCGGCCTGCTCCACGCCCTGCGAGGACGGATGGACGAAGCGGTCACCTCGCTGCGCCGGACCGTCGAGGAACTCGAGGCCGCTGACGTCTACCCCACCTTCGTCCTGTTCGCCGCTCACACCATGGACTGTCTCGGCGTCACCGACAGCACCGTCACCACCGCCGCTCGCCGGGCCCGAACAGCGGTCCAGCCCCTCGACACCCTCGACGCGATCGAACAGCGTCTGCGCGCGTACACCGCCGAACTCCTCGACGGCCACGTCTGGAAACCCGACGAGCTGTACCGGGCGGCACTCGAACGCACCGACGCCACCTCCGGTTTCTACAACGACAACATCCCGCTCGACACCCCGACCGGCCCGGTGATCGTCCGTATTCCCATCCCGGGAAGCGACGTCATGGACCTGTCCATCTGGCCGGAACCCGAGGTGCTACGCGCCATCCGAGGCACGGTTGCCCGCGCCCCCCGCCTCCTCCACACCCAGGACAACCCCCGCTTCCAGGTCCACGAGTGCATAACCGGGCAGCTTCTCGACGATCTCGCCCCACGTGGTGTCCGCGTGCCGCCCCACGTCCTCGACGATGTCGCCGACCTGTTCGCGCAACTCGGCGCCGTCCCCCGCGACCACACACCGTCCGCCCCGCCAGGCTGGCCCGACGACGGCGACACCACCTCCTTCGCCAGCTGGCTGTCCGCGGTCACCGCCGACGTCCACACCCGCTTCCTGCCCGAGTACGGCTGCCTCTTCGACGACCTCGGCATACCCACCGCACCCCTCACCACGATCGAGCACGCCTGGGCCAGGCTGCGGCCCCGGCCGTTTCGGCTCCTCCACACCGACATCCACCGCAAGAACATGATCCTCTCCGGCGGGCGGACCTACTTCCTCGACTGGGAGTTGGCGCTGTGGGGTGACCCCGTCTACGACCTCGCCGTCCACCTCCACAAGACCGCCTACCAACCCGACGAACACGACACACTCCTCGGCCGCTGGGCGGACGCCGTGCCCGGCCCGCCCTCCGATGGCTGGGAGGCGGACCTTCCGATCTATCTCGCCCACGAACGGGTCAAGTCCGCGATCGTCGACACCGTCCGCTACACCAAGCTGCTCACCGGCCCGCCGCTGCCCGCTGAGCAGCGAGAGGCGCTCCTGGACAAGCTCGTCGGCAAGCTCACCGCCGCCCACCAGGTGTGGCAGACCCGCCGCCCCCGGACCGACCGCGAAACCGTCACGGCGCACATCGCCCGGTGGGCCGCCGGCCGCTGACCCGACCGCAGAGCGGTCACGGTCCCGCTGGGAAGGGACTGTAAGAACAACGGTGTAACTCCACTGTCACAC